>CBEPPX010000099.1:0-6764 GCA_965511205.1 uncultured Ignavibacteriales bacterium
CAGGAATCTTTTCGCCTGTGGGACCAATATTTCCTTTAAGCATCATCCCGATATCGCACTTAACATAAGTACAAACATCTTCAGAATGACCATACTTTTCAGCTTCGCGGATGTAATCACCCGATTTTTTTCTCATACCTGATTGAAGCGCATTTATTTCCGGGTAAACAGGCAGCAGATCAAATGCGTGGATCAATTCAGAAAGATTTCCCGGGACAAAAGTGTAAACAACTTTTTTACCAGTTTCCTTTGCAGTGCTTAAATCTTTAAAAAGTTTCCCTGCCATCTCCTTCTGAAGAATCATGCTTCTTTCTTTTCTAACTTCCGCTTTATGTTTTGTTGCCGATGACATATTATTATAACTTTAATTAATGATCTTTATTTAACCTGCCGTTACTTCTTCTCCCCAAAGTTTTATTGAATCGGAAAACGCTCCCACCTGCTCTTTAATATTTTTAAACTGCCCAGTGTTTTCTGCATACTGAATACTGATATAACGAAGATTTATTTCGTCACAAGCTTTTTCAAGGATTGGTAAATCCAACAATGCGGGATCGCAGAAACTAGGAGCGGCAAAAATTATTCCATCAACATTTCTTTTTTTTGCAAGCTCTATCAATCTTGCTTCTTTAGGATTATCAATATCATAAACAGAAGAGGAGAAAGTGCTTTTGGTAAGGTATGCTTCTACAAGTGCATTGAGCGGGTCATCTGTACCAGCATCAACATCTCCCTGTATCCATCTTGATCCGATCATAAAATCATCTTCCACAATATAACAGCCGGCATTTTCAATGGTTTTTATCAAGCCAACCGGAGGTTGTTCGCAGAAAGAACCGGATACAAGTATTTTTATTTTATCCATAGGTTCGCTGGTTTCCTCCTGAATAAAATCAGAAACCTTTTCCAATATCTCATTATGTTCTTCAACAGGAATAACCAAACCAGCACGAACTATATAATAAACTTCTTCGGCTGTTAACCTCCACGGAAATTCTTCCCTTATGTCATAAATATTTTTTATTAATTCCCTGTTTTTATTATAGAGCTCTATGGAATGGTTTAATGCTTCGGTGGTTACTTCAACTTTGTTAATTTTTTTAATCGCTTTAATAACATGCTCAAGTTCGCTTTTATAAAAGGTTCCGCCAATCTCAGGTTGAAAATTCTGCGGGAGATCGAAATAGCTGGCAAACTTACCTTTATCTAAAATCTGAAACATTCCGGAAAGATTTCTTATAACATCACAAATTGCAGGAAAGATAAAACCATCAATTCCTTCAAAGTGATTATCCAGAGCAAGCTCTATAATTCCCCTGGGAATGCGGCAAATATACGATTGATAATATGCATCCCCTTTTATGATCTGTTTCCTGTCGCCTGCGCCATAAATTCCAACTGTCATTCCATTTGCTGCATGAACAATTTCCCTCGGAAAATAGACCGGCATATGCCCGACTAAAACCCGGTTACTTACTTCAGCTTTCCACTTTTTGGCTCTTGTAAAATTTAAATCGAAAGAAAGTTCTTTACAATTATTAATTATTTTGCTTCGTTCATTCATACCATTCAAAATTGAGTAGATTCATTTTACATATTTGACAATATAATCATTACATGAATTATTTATTGTTGATAATAAGACATTTTTGTCTGAAAATCAACTTTAATTACTGACAATTATTTTCATTATTAAGCGCTGCCGCCATACATCGTAATAATTGATTTATTGCCTTTTAGCTAATTGGAAGGATTCTGCCATATTTTGAATTACAGTGGGCAAGTAATCAGAATAGTGTGCGGCAAATTCTATTCTACTCAACACCCTTTCTCTTTGTATAAAGGATTTTGTATTTCTCCGGATTTGCAATAAAACATTCCTTGCAGTACTCTTCAGGAAGATGTTCAGGATCAACATCTTTTACCATTACCTCAAACCCAATTGCTTCATACATTTCAACCTGCTCGCTCACACGATCGTTATCGATGATGCTTCTTCTTTCCCAATCCGCCATACTTTTATTTTTTGAATTATCCATCATCTTCTAAAATAGATCCTCAAGATCATCACCGGAATCAGGCATCTTTCCATGCTTCTGGAGATATTGCTGTAACAATTCACTCTCACGTTTTGTATACATTGGATCTGCTTCATAAATAAAATAATATGCTTTATTGTTATCATCAAGTATTTCTAATAAGGCTTTTTTCATATTATCCGTGCCCTTTATATTGAATACTTCTTTTTTTTCATCAAGAAGCTGAATTACACCTTCCACCGTTGGCACTGATTCAATATTGTTAGCGCTAAACTTCAGATATTTTTCGGGCGGTAGAGGATTGTGTCTGAAGGTTAGACGGAGATCACACTGGAGACATCTGCTTCCTTCTTTAATTGCTGAATTTTCCTGATAAGTTAACTCAAACGGATTAAAGTTTAATTTTCTTTTGTCGGCATCAACGTAATGAACTTTCTCCCGTTTTAAAATGCTAAAGCCATCTTCTCGCCCAATATACATTTCATTATCACTGTGCAGGTCTTTATCATAATTAACAATACCATCACCACCTAAGAATTTATCAATTGACCTTGCAGCTTTTCTACCATGACCCACAGCATCAATAACAGAAGCAGGTCCTGATACAATATCACCACCAGCAAAAATTCCTTCAATATTTGTTTCCTGTGTATCCTTGTTTACTTTGATTATTCCATTTAAAAAAACTGATTGTTTGAGATCATCATCCAGAAATTCCATATCTGCTTCCTGCCCAATACAAATAATAACTTCATCTCCTGAAATTTTATCAGTAACAGACTCATCATAGGCTGGAGCAAAAATTCCATTTTCGTTAAAAACACTTGTGCATTTTTTAAGTTTAACTTCAACTAAATTTTTATTTTCTGTGTTAATAATACTGCTGATACCCCAGCCGTTTATTATTTCTATTCCCTCTTCTTCAGCTTCTTTAATTTCAGTATCATAAGCAGGCATTTCATTCTTTTGTTCAAGGCAAACGATTGTAACTTTTTCAGCTTTCAATCTGAGTGCAGTACGGGCTGCATCAGTTGCAACATTCCCACCACCGATAATAACCACAGATTTTGAATCAAAATAATCTGAAGTAAAATCATCTTTGGCAACTTTGTTCAAAAATTCGATTCCATATCTTACGTGATCCAATTCAACATTCTTAACAGGAATAAGTTTACTCTTCGGCAATCCTGTTGATATAAAAAGAGCATCAGCACAATCTGCTTTTATAGACTCAATTGTTTTATCCTTACCGATTGTAATATTTGTCTCAACTTCAACACCGCTTTCCAGAATTCTGTTTATATCTTTTTCTAAAATCTCTATTGGCAATCTGTATCTTGGAATTCCATACCTTAACATACCACCAGACTTTTCTTCTTTTTCATATACTGTAACAGAATGTCCTTTTAATGCAAGGAAATATGCGGTCGTTAGACCTGCCGGTCCACTCCCTATAACAGCTACATTCTTTCCTGTTTTTTTCTTTGGTTTTACAAGCGGGGGCAAAGTGCTGTTACTCATTGCAAAATCTTTTATCATCCGAATGTTAACAGGTTCGATGTCTTTGTTCAGTACTTTGGGGAATTCATTTCGTTTGCATTCAGTTTCGCAAGGATGAAAACAAATCTTGCCGAGGACAGACGGGAAAGTTAATTTTGATGCAATTACTTCTGCTGCTTCCTGGACTTTTCCCTTTGATACAAGACGAAGATATAAAGGAATGTTCACTTCACCGGGACAAGCGGCTCTACAGGGAATTAAATCGGATAATTCTTTTAACCTGGCTTTTCCTTTATCCTGTAGAGCTCCTGTCGGACAAAGTTCAACACAGGAACCACAGAATTTACACTCGGCTTCATTTAACATTGGACCATTAACTGAACCGATTATAAGATTATTATCTTTTATGACTCCACCAAGTGCGTATACTCCTTTTACATGCTGGCAGACTCTTACACATCTTCCGCAGGCAATACATAAATTAAAATCACGGTTGAACAACGGATCGCTTTTAATTTTCGGAAGATTTGCATATTGATATCGTGGTGTTTCCGGTGCAATGCCAACATAATCCACAACTTTTTCAAATTCACAATTGCCAAGCAGTTCGCAGCATCTTTCTTCTACAGGAACATTACCGGGACAAACATCTGTAAGCGGAATGCATCCTTCTCTCTGACTGCACGTAAGACAGGAATGGGGATGGGTTGCCAGTATGGGAATAAGATTTTGTTGCCGTTGTTTTTGGATGTTTTCGGTATCGGTGGTTATAATCATCCCACCTTTCACTTTGGTTTTACATGAAGGTATCGGTTCTTCCTCATCGTTAACTTGTACAATACATAATCCACACCCTGAGATTGATTCAATCGATGCATCTGCTTCATTAGTAAATTTATTTTCGCCCTGGTAAACAGTATCAGATAATTCTAAAGAATGGAATGGCGGTAAATCGGGATGACTGCATATTGTTGGGATGTAAATATCCGCTGAGCGGGCTGCTTCAAGAATGGAAGTCTCTTCCGGAACTTCGACATCAACATTGTTAATTTGACAACGGATCATAATTTAATCTACCAGGAGTGGGTTATTGCTTGAAGCTCGCAAGCAGCAATACATGGTTCCTTACTGGAAGAATCATTATCAGTTTTACACGGTGCACATGAATATTTAATCTTTTTTCTGTGCTCATCTTTTACTACTGCCATTTTATCATCCTCAAGGGGATCGTACTCATTTTCCACAACTTCAAGAACTCCTGCCGGACATACAGGAATACAATCTTCACAACCATTGCATTTATCAGTATCAATGGTTATGAAAAACTCTCCCGATCCATCTTTATATCCGAAGTTTGCAATCATTTTATTTCCTGGCTCTTTCTGCTAATACTTTGGAAAAAAGAGCAGCACCAAGAGCACCGGCTATTTGAGTATCATAATCAGTTTTGAGTGTTTCAATTCCAATTTCTTTTTGAAGCCGGTTTACTACTCCAATGTTTTTTGCTATACCGCCTGTAATAACAAAATCTTTCTGAACATCAATTCTTTCAAGAAGTGCTACAACCCTGTGCGCCATTGCGGAACTGTATGCAGCAAGAACTTTGTTTTTGGGCCAGCCCTGTCTTAGTAAACCTGTTGCTTCCGATTTTGCAAAAATAACGCAAGTACTGCTAACCGGTTCCGGTTCCTCGTCAATATCAAAAGATAATTCACCTACATCTTCAATAGATAAAGATAAAAGATCGGCAAACACTTCCATTCCCCGTCCTGTTCCTGCAGCACACTTATCGTTCATAAGAAAATTTACAACCTTACCTCTTTCATCACATTGGATTGCCTTACAATCCTGTCCGCCCATATCAATCAACGTTCGGACGGTATTGCCGTACATGAAGTTTGCACCTCTTGCGTGGCAGGCAATTTCTGTAATCGTCTTATCAGCAAATGGAACGTTTACTCTGCCGTAACCTGTTCCTACTTTATAATGAATATCATCAAGTTTCATATCGGTATCTTCCAATGCCCAGTTCATAGCATTTTGAGAACTCATCGGGCTATCGGAACCGGTTCTCATATTCGAATATGCATAGAGTTCCCCATCTACAAGAATAACAGCCTGCGAACTAACCGAGCCTACATCAACACCCGCACTTATAGTTGTTCCCGATTTCCAGTCAATTGTATCGCTCTTCCAGTTATATTCTTTCCAGCGCCAGAATTCTTTTGCCATTATAAAATCCCTTTATTTTTTTCGGACTAATTAGTAATTAAAGCAGCTCCGTAAGCACCAACGTACTCTGGATTATCAGGAATAATTATTTTTTCCTGAAGATCTGTTTCAAGAGAATTAATAAACCCGGTGTTATAAGCAACACCGCCTATCAGGGCAATCTCTTTCTCAAAGCCAACCTTACGTACCATAGAAGTTATCCTTGATGCAACGGCATCATTAATTGCTTTAGCTATATCTTCTTTAGGTGTTTTTGCATGCAGAAGAGATACAACCTCCGATTCAGCAAAAACAGCACATTGAGCATTCATCGGAATTTCTTTATCAGACTTTAACGAGAGATTCCCAAACTCCTCAAGCGGAATTTCAAGAGCACGTGCCATTGCTTCGGTAAAAGATCCGGCTCCTGCTGCACACTTTTCATTAATTGCGAAGTCGACTATTTTTCCTTTATTGTTGCAGCGGATACTTCGTCCTTCTTCGGCCCCTACATCTATTACTGTTTGTACTTCGGGAAACAGGCTTGTTGCTCCTTTTGATGCGGCTGTTACATCGGTGATACTTTTGGTTGCAAAATCCACCACCTTCCGTCCGCTGCCTGTAGATGTAATGGAATTTACTTCATCCATCGAAATATCTGCTTTCTGTAGTACCTGTTCAAAAAGTTTTGTTGCATTCTCTTTACTTTCAAAACCTGTGGGGATTTGATCCTTTGCAATTACATTCCCATCTTTAATAACCAACGCCTTTATGAATTTTGCACCTACATCTATACCAACTTGTATCATATTAACCTCAAATTATTTTTCGATTATAGAAAATTTCTATCTTTTATTTGAATAATATTTGCTGCCTAATCTTCAATCTGTTCCAATCCAAGAGTTTCCATGAACGAATCTATCCGGGAACCGGTCTGTGCTTCATCGAATTCCCTTTCGTCACCCATGTTACCTTCAAAAGTCATTACGGGATATCCCTCATCAATTAATGCAA
>CBEPPX010000100.1:0-6722 GCA_965511205.1 uncultured Ignavibacteriales bacterium
ATTTTTCATTATAAGTTAGCTAATTTATTAGCAGCTTTCTTAATTACTTCATCTTTTTTCGCAAAACAAATTCTAATCAGCTTTTCACCTGTATCCTCAGAATAGAATGGAGATAACGGTATAACTGCAATACCTATCTCTTTTGTCATATACTCAGCAAAATCAGTATCCTTCATTGAAGAAACTTCTGAATAATCTAATAATTGAAAATATGTACCCTTACATGGTTTTATTTTGAATTTCGATCCTTGAATTCCTTCAAAGAAAATATCCCGCTTCTTTTGATAAAATTCCGGAAGGTTAAGATAATTATTTTCATCGTGCAAATAATCCGCATAAGCGTGCTGGATTGGTGTGTTGGATGAAAAAACTATAAACTGGTGCATCTTCCTTAACTCATTTGTAAGAAATTCCGGTGCAGCGCAGTAACCGGTTTTCCAGCCGGTTGCATGAAACGTTTTACCAAAAGAGGAGATTATAAAACTCCTTTTTGATAACTCTTCCGATTCTGCTAAGCTATAATGTTTTTCCCCATCAAAGGTGATATGCTCATAAACTTCATCGCTGACGACTAGAATATCAGTGTTATTTGTTATTTCCTCAAGTTGTTTTATATCATCTGCAGTTATTAAACTACCAGTTGGATTATGCGGCGAGTTTATAATTATTAATTTTGTTTTATTCGAAATTTTTTTTCTAACCAGATCCCAGTTGTAAGAAAAATCATCCTGGTTAAGCGGAACATAAATCGGCACGCCGCCGTTCGAGGTTACATCGGGCACATAAGAATCGTAAGCCGGTTCTATTATTATTACCTCATCGCCTGCTCTTACAACAGAACTTATTGCGGTGTAAAGCGCCTGCGTTGCTCCCGCAGTAACAGTAATTTCCTTTTCAACATCATAATGCTGGTTGTATAGATTTTCTATCTTTTCAGATATTGCCTGTCGGAGTTTTGGTACACCCGTAGTTGGAGCATACTGGTTAAAGCCCTTTTTCTGGTAATGATGCACAAGCTCTAACAGTTCATCGGAGCAGTTAAAATCGGGGAAGCCCTGTGCAAGGTTAATGGCTTTATGCTCTACAGCCATTTTAGACATCACAGTAAAAATGCTTGTTCCCCAATTAGGGAGTTTGGTTTTGAAATTAATTTTATTTGGCATAATTATAAATTAAAATAGATTCTTAGACATCTAAAAATAATTACATAAAGAATATAAAAATAATAGTTAAGATTTTATTTCTTAAGGGGAGAAATCGGATGAACTATTTTAGTTTATGATTACAAACTCCATATCACCTGGTCTTATCTCATCATATAGACGCTGCAGTTCTGTGTAAGCAAACTGGCTTCCCCTCTGTGCAGAGAGCCGTAAATAATGTATTGCATCTGCCCTGGATCTTACCGTACCAATTCCTTCTTCATAACATAGAGCGAGAGATACTTGCGCCAAAAGAGAACCTTCACCAGCTGCATCTAAAAGATTTGCAAATGCTTTCTCATTTTCACCCGGGTTAAATAAATCAAATAATGTGGATGTAGAAATTCTTACTGTAGCTTCGTTACTACCAAGCAGTTCAGCTTTTTCCCATAACTGCAATCCCTTCGTATCATCTCTGCTAATAAATCTTCCTGTATAATAATTAAGTCCTAACTCCATAATGGCAGGCAGGTAGTTTTCCGAAGCAGATTCTTCAAGCAAATTCAGCGCATCATTCATTGCTATCCTGCCGTCAAATCCTATAGAGGTTAAAGCATACCATGCATATTTTGCTTCGATGTTATTCCTGTTAACTTCAGCCTGCAGCAATGATTGAAATTCACCTTTACTGGTTAGTTTCCATAAAAGATGTGTAGCTTTTGGTGAATCATTCCTTAATGCCCTGAAATAATAAGAGGCAGCCGTTATATAATTTTGATTAAAGTAGATCCCTTGTTCGTAAAGCCGACCTATAATTGCCTGTGCTTCCGGGCTTCCGTTTTCAGCTATGGTTTTTAGTTTCGTAATATTTTTATGCGTAGCTAAACTAGGCAAAGTTATCACACTATCTATTTTAAGAATTTCTACTAAGCTATCTATCCCCGTAAAATCAAGGTCTGCAATCAACATACTATCGGTAATAGAAAATACGGTATCCGAAAGTGTATCGAAATCAATAAAAACCAAACCGAGCGAAGAAGTAAGATTCGTATTTGATGGATCACTAACCGGTTCCGTTTTATCTGTGCGATAAGTTAGTTCTTTATTTAAAAGTGAATCAACTACTTCGTGGGAAATCCTTGGCTCAATTTGAGCAATAATTTCAACAGCAGGTTCATATTCACCATCTGCAGATTTCTTTATCCAGTAGTAAGATTGATTCCAATCCCTCTTTACAGTAAGGTTGTCTGTGTAAAGTACACCAACAATATATTGTGCCTGTACCATTCCATCTTCAGCAGCACTTTTAAAATATTTAAAAGCTGCAAACGGGTTCCACTCAACTCCCATCCCGTTCATAAGCAGGATTGCATAGTTATATTTTGCCGACGTAAGATTTTGATCGGCTGATTTTTTAATCCAGTAAACAGCGTATACAGTATCTGCTGAAACACCTTCACCCATAAGGTAACGAAGCCCGAGTTCATGCTGTGCAAGCGGATCCCCTGTATTAGCTTCCCGTGTTAACCTGAATTGCTGCCATATTTGGTATGCAAGGTCAGGTCTGTAAAAATAAGGTCGTGTACGGTCTGGTTTATTATTCCTAAAGGCAAGACTTTGTGTAGTATCCTGCGCAATTGTGTTTGAGAAGAGAGTGATGATTAGACCAAAAAGTATTGATGGCAGAAGATATTTTTTCAAAAGTTTCTATTAAAGATTTTTAAAATTAGATTGGTAAATATAATGTCGACGGTTAAGGAACTTCAAGTATATAATTAAGTATTGCTAATAACTATACTTTAGACAGTATTATCTGATTGAATGTTTAATTATGATTCTTAAAATATTTTTTCATCGGTTTTAAATAATACTCCTTCCAACCATTTTCATATTTTTTCAACTGTCCATCAGGTATTTTACTGTGCATTAATGTTAACTTAGTTCCTTTTTCCACCTTTTCAAAAAGCAGTTCCAGCTTGGAATCAGGAGATCCAGCGGGAAAATCTTTAGAGCGCCACGATTGCACAATCCTGCCATAAGGTTGTATATATAAATTGGTTCCGGAAATATAGCCACCTCCAGCTGTAAAGTTAGTGCCGGTTCGTGGTAACACCTTAGCTTTTTCGCCTGTAAATTCAGAATGTTGCTCACTGTTAAGCCATGCATCAAAAATTATTTTTGCACTAACTGGAAAAATGGCAGAGAGTTTTATCGATTCTATCAAACTGGTTTATCCTTTTTCTATAAGAATAGGTAAAAACTTTACATTTGGCAAATCAAATTTTACCGGTTATAGAAAAAAGGTAGAATAGTTATCATCCTGCATTAGAATAAATGATCTGAAAAGAGCTGATTATTAATTCTTATTGTTAACAAATTGGAATTATTTTAAACTTCCTCTATATTTGAAGACAAAAATATTTATGGCAAGCAGGAAAAAAGTTAAATTCATATTTGTGACAGGCGGTGTTGTTTCCTCTTTAGGAAAGGGAATTACTGCCTCCTCCCTCGGATTGCTTCTTAAACAACGCGGTTTTAAAGTTACAATTCAAAAATTCGATCCTTATATAAATGTCGATCCCGGTACTATGAGTCCCTTCCAGCATGGTGAGGTTTATGTTACGGATGATGGGGCGGAAGCTGATCTTGATCTTGGTCATTATGAAAGATTCCTCGATGTAAATATGACCAAAGCCAACAATACCACAACAGGGCAAGTATATAACGAGGTTATTACCAAGGAGAGAAGGGGGGATTATTTAGGTGCAACTGTACAGGTAATTCCACATATAACTGATGAAATAAAAAAACGGCTCGTGCGGCTTAGTGAGCTTGGCGAGTATGATATTATTATTACAGAAATTGGCGGAACAGTTGGTGATATTGAGAGTTTGCCTTTTATCGAAGCTATACGCCAGCATATGATGGATTATGGCAGGGCAAATTCTATGAGCATTCATGTTACTCTTGTTCCGTACATTTCCTCCGCAGGTGAGGTTAAAACCAAACCCACACAGCATAGTGTGAAAAACTTACTCGAACTTGGTATCCAGCCGGATGTTTTAATTTGCCGATCTGAAAAACGATTAACAAAAACTTTGAAGGATAAAATTGCTCTTTTTACAAATGTTGATTCCAAAGCTGTTATCTCCGCTCATGATTGTTCATCCATTTATGAAGTTCCTTTAGTTCTTTATAAAGAAAAACTTGATCTGCTTGTTGCAAAAAAACTCCGTTTACCGGAACGCAAAATTAAGCTTGATGACTGGATAAATTTTGTTAATGGGGTAACAACTCCTTCCAGAACTGTTGAGATTGGAGTTTGCGGAAAATATATTAATCACCTTGATGCTTATAAAAGTATAATGGAATCGTTTGTACATGCAGGCGCTGAGAATAATGCAAAGGTTGTAATCAAACCAATTAATGCAGAAGATTGCGAAGATGAAGAAGTCGCAAAAACCCTGTTGAAAGGGGTTTCCGGGCTTCTGGTCCCCGGCGGATTTGGCGAAAGGGGAATTGAAGGGAAAATTAACGCAGTAAAAATTGCGCGTGAAAATGATTTACCGTTTTTTGGTATTTGCCTCGGTTTGCAATGTGCCGTAGTTGAATTTGCCAGGAATGTTTGCGGAATAAAAAGAGCCAACAGTTCCGAATTTAAAAAAACTAAATACAACGTAATCGATTTGATGCCCGACCAGAAAGACATTAAAGATATGGGCGCTACAATGCGCCTTGGAGCATATCCTTGCGTTATTCGGGAAAACACCAAAGCCGAAGAAGCATATAAAGTGAATCATATCTCCGAACGCCATAGGCATCGCTACGAAGTAAACAATAATTTCAGAAGAAGACTGATGGATAGTGGTATGGTGTTTAGTGGTTTATCCCCGGATAGGGAATTGGTTGAAATGGTTGAAATACCGGATCATCCATGGTTTGTTGCATGCCAGTTCCATCCTGAATTGAAATCGCGGGCTACTAATGCACATCCATTATTCAGAGAGTTTGTAAAAGCTGCATTACTTTATTCTGATGCTCAGACTAAGAGCTGATCTTTGATAAATTTATGTTTCTAATTTTATTAGCACCTAAAGCATGACAATATTAATGTACCCGGGAATAAATAGTAGACGTACATACTTCTTTTCTTACAGGTGTATGATATTTGGAATTCTTTTTGCTTTATCATTTTCATTTTTCGTAAGCGCACAATCTAATCTTGATAAAAAAATTACAAAAGGATTAAACTATCTCTACAATTTTAGATTTGATAAAAGCCAGAAAATTTTTAACGAAATTATTGATGCAGATAGTACAAACCCCGCAGGTTATCATTTCCAATCTGTGGCTTTTTTATGGTATTACCTCGATAACAAGGATGAATCACACTTAGATAGTTTTCTTTCATATTCCGAAACTGCTATAAATAAAAGCGAAGATATTATTACTACCGAAACGGAAGATCCTTTTCCATTTTATATATTAGGATCTACTTACTCATACAGAGCATTAGCATTTGCCCGTGCAGAAGAATACCTGAACGCACTCTGGGCAACAAAAGAATCTTATACATACCTCAATAAAGCAGTTGCACTAGATAGCTCATATGCTGATGCCTACTTTGGATTAGGACTTTTTAACTTTGCAGTTTCACAAACTCCATCTGTCTGGAAGTGGGCTTTGAATCTTACTGGAATTTCTGGCGATAGAAATAAGGGAATGGATTATCTTACTCTTGCTGCTGATAAAGGTAAATATTCTTCAGTTGATGCACAATTCTATCTTTCACAGTTAAAAGCTGAATTTTTGAGTGATTACACGGGAGCTCATTACTATCTTGATAAGCTGGTGAAAACATATCCTGGAAATCTTCTATTCAAATCAACAGATGCTTCACTTCTGATAAAGGAAAAGAAACTTAAGAAAGCTGAAAAATTATTATTCGGAATTACCGCATCAAAGGATTCATCTTTTAAACAGATTAAAACCTATGCAAATCTTTTTCTCGGTGATATTTTCTTTGCAATTGATAATTTCGATTCCGCAAAAACATTTTATCAACGCTTTTTAGACTCAACAACGGATAATCATTTTAAAGGAATGGCAGCATTAAAGTTGGGTTTATGTTATCAGTTTACAAACTTTTCGGAAAAGGCGACAAAGTACTACCTGCTTGCAGGTGAAGGGAATATGGATCTGGATGAAGATATTTATGCGATGGATATTGGTGAAAGATACCTGGAAAACCCGCCTGATTCTTCTGAACTTAAATTAATTTTAATCAAAAATCTTTTAGACGCCGGCTCATACAAAGAAGCAATGGATTCTCTTGAGAGTTTATCTTCCAATTCAGTTTCAGATACTATCCAGGCATTTATCAGTTATTATAGAAGTGACGCAAAGTATTACCTTGGAGAATTTCAGGAATCGCGAGAGGTTGCAGTTTCATTAATAGAGAATGAGTTTGCCGAGGAGTGGGTACGAGCATTTGCCTGCTTCTATGCGGCGCGTGCAAGCAAAGAATTGGGCAGCATTTTAGATACCCAATTGTTCCTTGGTTATGCTAATGATTTTAAC
>CBEPPX010000101.1:0-6684 GCA_965511205.1 uncultured Ignavibacteriales bacterium
TTCATCTATTTTGGTGTAGGATTAATCGCACTTTTGATGATCACCTTTGCTATAACACAAACCTCCACCTTCCGTAACTGGCTGCGCGAAACCGTTATTGATCAGGTTAACTCCTCCACCAACGGAGAGTTGTTCATAGAAGGGATTGATGGAACCGTATTCACATCACTTATACTTAACAACACAACTCTTACACTTAAAGGAGATACAATTCTTAATGCGGAAAAAATTGAAGTAAAAACCAGCCCGCTTAAAATTCTATTTAAAATTATTTACATTAGAAAAATTGAAATTAAAAATGCCACCATTGCATTGCTAAAAGATGCAAATGGTAAATTGAATATCAGCAGGTTAGTTCCACCGTCGGAAGAACCTGAGGATGAGGAATCTTCGGAATTTAACTGGAAATTGGAGGTGGCTGATTTCTCATTAAACGATGTTAATCTTAATCTTCAATCTTATATCCATAAAAACAGCAATGCTTTTTACGATGTTATCAACTTCGATGATTTAAGGGTGAATGACCTTAATCTTTCGCTTGCAGCTTTTGCTGATATAAAAGGGAGTGAGTTTAAGATAATAATTAATAACTTAAGTGCTAAACCAAATCTTAATTATTTTAAACTAAATGATCTATCAGGAAAATTTCTTTTTATTGATGATAAAGCTGGCATTACTGATTTTAACCTTGTAACTGATAGATCGCAGATCTCCTTGAGTGCTGCAATATCAGATTATAAACTGCTGGGTGAAGATAAAGACAGAAAAATTGAAGATGCATTTATACGGGTTGATCTTGCTGCAACTAGTTTTAATTTTGATAACCTCACATCATTTATTGATGCTACATATCTGCTTAAAGGAGAAGTTACAACCCATGTTAGTGCAAGCGGCTCTTTGAACAACCTGAATCTTGAAAAACTTATAGTTGAACTTCCGGATTCCCGGCTTGAAGCAACCGGTAAGCTGAGGAACATTACGGGGGGAGGTAAGATGATCATAAATACTGTTTTTACAGATTCTTATATAAACCAATATGATGCTAATAATTTGTTACACACTATACAGTTGCCCGTTTATGAAGAGTTGGGAAGACTAGCTTTCGATAGTTTATCTTATGCAGGCAGCCCGTTGAATTTTAGCAGCAGGATAAAACTAAAAACAGATAAAGGAAATATAACTGCAACCGCACATCTTAATCTTGAAAAAGAAGAATTTGAATATGATATAAATTTTGGGGCCAGGAATTTTAATATTTTCCCTTTCACCGGCATAACATCCAATCTGAACAGCAAAGGGTCTTTAAAAGGAATTGGTCTTTCTCCCAAAAATATTATTGCACAAATCAAACTAAACGGTGATGGATCAACCATTGATGGTAATTATTTTCAAAACCTTGACATTGAAGCAGATGGCTTCAGGGGAATTATAAAAGCCGGTCTTTCATTTGTTTCCAGCGATGCAGATGGTTCGATAATTGTCAACCTGGATATAACTGATGAGAATAAACCATCTTATAAATTTACTGCCGGTTTAAACGGGTTTGATATCCGTTCGTTTTCCGGTGAAGCTGACATTCCAAGCAACCTTAATTTTTCTTTTGAAGGTGAAGGTGAAAACTTTAACCAGGATGATTTGAACTTGTTTGCAAGTTTGATAATTGAGAATTCAACAATTAGGGGACTGACAATTGACAGCACAAGAGCTATTGTTGATATTAGAAATGAAGCTGATCAAAGGGTGATAAATGTTATTTCAGATCTTGCAGATATTACTTTATCCGGTAATTTCAAAATAGCAGATCTGGTTACCATAATAAGTACTGAGTCTAAAATATTCTCCGATGCGATAATGAATAAGCTTAGACAAATTCAACCACCGGGCTCTATTGATAATATTAATACTTATAGTCTACAGGAAGAAAAACAAGATAAGGTACTTTCCACAGACAGCTTAAGCTCTGAAGTTGATTTATATTATGCGCTGGAGTTTAAAGATTTTGAGTTACTCTCTTTAGTACTTGGTGGATTGGAGATAGAAATTGATGGCGAGTTAAGCGGTAAGCTAACCACTTTTACCGATTCAATTGCTGCTAATCTTAACACTAACCTTAACTATTTTAAATTTTGGGATGGAAAAGAACTGGTATATTTTTCTCAGCTTGATCTTGAGTTTTCATTTGGCGATAAATTATCCTCCGCAGACCTTACCGACCTTGAAACTGATATAAACTTGAAAGCAAGGAAAGTATTTTTTGGAAGCGAATTTGAAAATCTTTCCCTGGATTTGGATTATAAAAATAACATCGCCGTGATAGATCTTAATGTTGTTATTGAAGAGGTTATAAGAACAAAATTCGATGGGATCATTAATTTAAACGGAGATATGGTTTCTGTAGTTCTGGATGACCTGCTCTTTAGCTATAACGATTATAACCTTGTGAACAGAAAGAAAATAGATGTAAGTTATTCTAAAAACCAAATTAATTTTAACCAGTTTACTTTAGCACACAACCATGGTGAAATCATTCTCTCGGGCACATTTTCAACCGAGGGAAAACAAGACTTAAACCTGAAGGTAAAAAATATTAAAGCAAAGGATTTAAGTACAGATTTTTTTGCACTGCCTCCTGACATAAGTATGCATGGTCTCATAAACCTCTCTGCACAGCTTAATGGTGTTGCCGATTTTCCTGAACTGTCTCTTAATATGAACATTGATAGCTTAACTTATAAAAATCAACCGCTCGGTTCACTTGCGAGCTCAATTGAATTTGCTAATCAACAGCTAATTGCCGATATAAAATTGGTGAAGGGAGGTTTGCAAAACGACAAACCTAATTTAACTTTTAGTGGAAATATTCCAATAGACCTTGCATTAAATAGGGGGGCAACATTACTATTTGATAAAGATGTTTTTCTATCTTTAAAAGCAGAAGATTTGGATTTGGCTCCATTTGGAAGCACTGTTTCCGAGATAAACCAATTGCAGGGTAAATTTAAAGCTGAAGTAAGTGCAACCGGCACATTGGATAATTTAAACACAGTTGGATTTATAAATATTGACGATGCTTCTTTTCTCCTCCAAGCAAACAGGTTAAAATATTACATGGGGTTGGATTTAAAGTTTGATGACGATAGAATTGAATTATCGAACCTTTTTATTAGAAATAGTGATGAGACTAAAGACGGCGGAACGTTAACAGGACGCGGTTATCTTACTCACAAAAATTTTTCCCCGTCAGAAATTGATATATCACTTAACGGAAAACTTAAGCTTCTAAGCAGGGGGTCCAGTTCTGCCAATACTACAATCTATGGTGACCTGGTAGTTGAAACTCGGGAAGATCTTGTTTATAAACTTAATAGAAACCAAAATCATCTTACTGCTGATCTTATACTAAAAAAAGGAGCTAACGTTACATTTTCTCCATCCAATTCTGCTTTTTCCAACGAGATGGATAAATTTATTTATCATTTTAAATCTGAAGTTGATTCACTTGGTGATAAAGAGATTGACAGCTTGATTGTTATTTCTGAATCTGTTAGTAAAGAATTAAAAGCTTCATCTAAAGCTCCTTTTGATATTAATGTAAAGTTGGAAGTTGAAGATGAGGCAAAGATGATTTACGTTCTATCAAAAGAATTTAATTATGATTTAACAGCTTATCTTGGTGGTAATTTTGAATATGTTGTTGAGAATGAAGTGCCGGTTGCTAAAGGTGAACTAGTTTTGCTGGATGGCTCAAAGCTTAATTTTATCAAAACTTTTCAGTCAGAAGGATCGGTTAAATTTTTTAGTGAATTAGATAATCCTTATTTAGATATAACAGCAACGTACCAAAATTATTATAACCCGGATACATTGGGTGCAGCAAGTGAGTATGAAGTGCAGGTAAGAATTCAACTTGAAGGTCCGGTTCAAAACCTTTCAACAAGTTTTATTCGGGATGAAAACAATATTAGTATTTTTAAAAGGGCAACCGGTGGAGGGCAATTTGAGCTTGATGCAACAAAAACAACTTCGGATGCGATGTTCTTTATAATATTAGGAAAATTTCCTGAAGATGCTACTACGCAGGAAACAAACCTTGTTGCATCAACAGCCGCTTCATTAGCTGGTTCACTTATAGGCGGTTTCTTAAATGAAAAGCTTGGTGATATTGTGCGTAGTGTGCAGGTAAGACAGGTCGGTACCGAAACAAAATTTAGCTTAATTGGCAAAGTTGAAAATGTTAGATATGAAATTGGAGGCACATCACAAATTTTCCAGGATTTTAGCCGCGCAAATGTTAAAATTGAATGGCCTGTTGTTCCTATAACGCCGCGCTTAATTTTACGACTGGAAAGAAGAGAGCCGGTGTTTGAATCGAGTACTTACAGCCAAATGATAAATGAACTTGGTGTAAAATACAGCTTCGAGTTTTAACATAAAACGAGTCCCGATTCATTGGGACGAGTTCTATCTGGTAATAATTTAAAATTCCGCATTGGCGGACAGGTATAAAAATATGAAAAGAAAAATAAAAACATTGTTCAGTAAAAATCCGGCTAGAAGTTTTAAGAATAAAGAGCTGGCTAGTCGTTTAAATATAAGCAGCGATAAAGAGTACCGCGAGCTTAAAACAACTGTGCATCAACTCTACCTAGAACAATTTTTAGCAAAAACCGGGAAAAGGTATAAACTTAATTCCTTACCGGATTCCAACAAGATTGTTGGTCATCTTCAAATAAATGAAAATGGCTTTGGTTTTGTAATTTCTAAAAATTCTAATATCAGCGATATATTTATTGCTGCAAGAAACTTAGGCACCGCATTTAACGGCGATCTTGTAGAGGTTGTTCTTTTTGCAAAACAAAAAGGAAAAAACCTTGAAGGACAGGTTGATAAAGTGGTTAAAAGAAACAGGAAAGAGGTTGTGGGGGTTTTAAAGAAATCAAAATCGTTTTACTTTGTTATTCCAGATGATAATAAAATTCACCGCGATATTTATATTGATAAATCCCGCTTAAAGAATGCAGTAAAAGGTGATAAGGTTTTAGTTGGAAACTTTTCGTGGGATGATAAAATGCTGAATCCCGAAGGAGAGGTGCTGGAAGTTTTAGGTAAAGAGGACTCTCCATTTATTGATGTAAAATCTATTGCAAGAGAGTTTGGTATTCCTTCTGCATTTCCAGCTGAAGTAGAAGCGGAAGCAGAAAAAATTCAAACAATTATTTCCGAAAAAGAAATAAAAGCAAGAAAAGATTATCGCGATATCATCACTTTTACAATAGATCCTGATGATGCAAAAGATTTTGATGATGCATTATCTGTTGAAGTGCTTGATAACGATAATTACTCTGTGGGTGTGCACATAGCCGATGTAAGCCACTACGTAAAACCCGGTACAAAATTAGATGAAGAAGCTCTCGAAAGAGGAAACAGTGTTTACTTTGTTGGCAATGCAACTCCTATGTTACCTGAACAGTTATCTTCGAACATCTGCTCTCTTGTTCCAGGTGAAGAGCGGCTCACTTTTTCAGTCATCTTCGAAATTACAAAAAGGGGAAGTGTAATTGGTTCGGAAATTTGCAGGTCGATCATCAAAAGTAACCGCAGATTTACCTACAAAGAAGCACAGGAAATTCTTGAAACAGGAAAGGGTGAGTATTGCAGCGAAATTTCTATACTGAATAAACTGGCAGAAGTGTTAAGAAAGAAAAGAGTAAAAGAAGGAAGTTTTGAATTTTCTACACCCGAAGTTGAAATTAAACTGGATGAAAGCGGAAAACCTGTTAGCATAATTAAAAAATATTTAAAAGAAAGTAATATGCTTGTTGAGGAGTTTATGCTCCTTGCTAACAGAACCATTGCCAAACAGCTAACAGCCAAAAATTCAATTCCGTTTTTATTTCGCATACATGATTTTCCGGATGGAGAAAAGATTGGTGAGTTTGCACGGTTTGTAAGATCGTTGGGTTATTCCTATAATCCACATGCAGGAAATCCTTCAAGTCAATTCCATCACCTTGTTTCCCAAATAAAAGGAACCGAAGAGGAAGCAGTTATAAACGAAGTCGCTATCAGGTCGATGGCTAAGGCAGTCTATTCCCCTGAAAATATTGGGCATTACGGACTTGGCTTTAAATATTATACGCACTTTACTTCGCCGATAAGGCGTTATTCCGATTTGATTGTTCATCGAATAGTTGCTGAAAACACGATTAAAAATACTGGAAAATATTATTCCCTTGCACAATTGGATAAAATTTGTAATCATTTGTCTGCAAGCGAAAGAAATGCTGTTGATGCTGAAAGAGCTTCAGTTAAATTAAAACAGGTGGAATTTCTTAAAAATAAAGTTGGTGAAGAGTTTCATGCAGTTATTTCCGGCGTTACTAACTTTGGTCTATTTGTTCAATTAACCGATATTCTGGCTGAAGGATTAATAAAAGTAAGAGATTTAGAGGGAGATTTTTACGTTTTTGATGAGAAAAAATATTCATTAATTGGGAGAAGAACTAAAATACGGTATAGATTAGGGGATAGAATTAATGTAAAATTGATACGGGCAGATATAGAAAAATTAGAACTTGACTTTTTAATAATTGAAGATAAAAAAAATGAAGTCACATAAAATCATTTTAAAAACAATCCTTCTTGTTGTTTTTGGTCAGTTGCTGGTTTTAGCGCAGTTTGGTC
>CBEPPX010000102.1:0-6656 GCA_965511205.1 uncultured Ignavibacteriales bacterium
TGATTAATAATTTTTATATGATAATGGAGTGAGTGGTTTATATCATTTGGTATGTACCAAATAAAAGAACCATCATTCTTTAAATTATTTTTCAGGTCTTTAATCAAAGTAGTTTTTCGGTAAAGTTGAATATCAATTTTTTCAACTGATCCGGATGTAATCCATTTTATTTCCAACATATCTCTTGGTTTCCAAAACGAGGCTCTCTCAGGTGAAATTATAATAAAAGCATTTAAATAATCTGGTTGTACTACAGATTCAGGTACTGTATCATCGCCAGTGAGAAGTCTGCAGCCACCTGATAACGCAGTGGACAATAGAAAAAATAATAGTATATAATTTTTTTCCAGTCTCATTTTTGGTCAGCCACGACAAAAAAAACAATTTTCCGGCTCACATTCAAGCTTTAAGTAATTTATTTTATAATTATTTGCTTATAAAAAACGGATAAATTCTTTACAATTAATTATTCTATTCTTCTCATAATTATGCAGTGTATTTAAAAAAGAACTAAATCAATCTAAAATAATAAAAAAAGTACTATATATTGATGGCACGGTAGTTGTTTATTTAGAACAGCATCATATGTTCTCTCCTTAACCTTCGGGTCTGCTTAATTAGGCCCGGAGGTATTTTTTTAAACAGAAAATTAAAACTGATATTAAGGGATAATTTTATTTAATGATAGAGAGGAGAGAATCAATCAGATGGTGATGAAAGCTTTAAGGTAAAACTAAAGCAGGAGCCCTTTCCAATTTCACTTGAAACCTTTATAGCGCTTCCGTGCTTTTCAATAATTTCCTTGCACAGCAGTAAACCAAGTCCTGTACCTTTCTCTTTATTAGTTCCTGGTGAGGAAATATTCTCATCAATTCTGAATAGTTTAGAAATTTTATCTTCGTTCATGCCGACGCCTGTATCTTTCACCTTTACTTCAACTTTTTCATCATTTATTTTGCTGCACGATATATTAATGCTTCCCCCTTTATGAGTAAACTTTATAGCGTTCGAAATTAGGTTTTGCATAAGTGATCTTATCATTGCTCTGTCGCCATAATTTATAAAACAATCGGTGATAAATTTTTCGATTGATATAGATTTAAGCTGAGCCGTTTGATGAAGAACTGAAATAACCTCTTCTAAAAGTTCTTTAAAATCAATTACCTCAGGTTGAAAAGTCATTTTCCCTGATTGGATGCGGCTCCACTCCAGCAGGTTTTCAATCAGGGTGTAAAGATTTGACGTAGAACTGTAAAGCTCGTCAAGGTAAGCTTTAGTTTCATCCGGCCGAAGATCCTCGTATTCACTTTTAAGGATGTCAGTTAATCCCATTAATCCGTAGAAGGGACTTCTAAGATCATGTGCAATAATTGAAAAGAATTTATCTTTACTCTTGTTCAGTTCATGCAGTTCCTCAGAATATCTCTTCAGTTCATCTTCATCCTTCTTTTTACTTATAGCCGAAGCTATCTGTTCTGATACATAAATAAGAACCTGTTTTTCTTCTTCACCATAAGTGACTTTATCGTCGTAATCCTGAACTACAATGACTCCAATTGTTTTTTTCTTAACTATAAGTGAAACACCTAACCAAATTTCTGCCGGCTGTCCCATCAGATCGGTTTCACCCATTGCTCTCAATTCAAGGTCTTTCTGTGCATCGATGAGCATATCCTGCCCGGAACGAAGAATATATTCGGTTAAACCTCTTCCAAGTTTTCGCGGTTCCGGTTTTGAATCACATTCATCAACAAAGTAAGGAAATGAGATAAGCTGTGTAGATTCATCATACAGTGCTATATAAAAATTGTCTGCCTTCATCAATCCAGCAATAATTTGATGAATTTCTTCATACAATTCGTTTATATCATTTATTGTAGTAACAGATTCTGAAATTTTATATAAAGCACGCTGGATTTTTTGGGTTTTATCCTGCTTTGTAATATCGTTCACAAGGGAGGACACCCCTATTACTTCACCATTGTCATTTATAAGGGGAGTGTTGTACCAATCACATAAAATCTGCTTTCCCTCTTTGGTAATATTCAAGTTTGTACTCCTTGTACCTCCTTCACGATTTAACAGTTGGTGCCAAACTTGTTCAGTTGTTTCCTTAGCATTTTCGGATACGAGAAGATCATTACCTTTTATTCCAGTAGCTTCTTCTTCCGAGTAGCCAAATATTTTTTCCGCAGCAGGGTTCCACCTGATTACTGTAAAATCTTTATCCCATTCTATAATTCCTAAAGGTGTCTGATCGAAGTGTAATTTAAGACGTAGCTGGTCATTGATGGGAATACTCTCTTTTAAATCAGGCTTTACCAAATCTTGTTCAGTGTTTTGTATGGAGTCAGACTCACTAGTATTTTCTGTTTCGGAAATCAATTATTCGAGCTAATGCTTTATAAAATATAAATATCTGCTTCCCCCAGCTGGCATGAATATAATATTCATAAATTTAATAACCATAACAGTGCCAAATGAGTGATAATTAAAAAAGTGCCAATTGAAGACATTCTTAAAAAATGGGTCTGCTTTGCAAAGAAAAATTGTAATTTTTACTTGTTTCCTGCCTTTTTATTCGTAAATCCTTTATATATATTTGCATTTTAAATTTTCAAAAAAGATGGGAAAAATGGTGGATTTAAAGGAATTGAACGTGGATCAGAGAAAAGCAGTCGAATTTATCACTGGTCCGCAAATGATAATAGCAGGTGCGGGGTCGGGTAAAACTAGGGTTCTTACCTATAAAATTGCTTACCTTCTAACTAAAGGTTACAAATCGGAAGAAATTTTGGCGCTTACCTTCACAAATAAAGCCGCCAATGAGATGAAGGAAAGAATAAAAGAGCTGGTTGGAAAGAAAGCAAACAGCATTTGGATGGGCACTTTTCATTCAATTTTTGCTCATATTTTAAGAATTGAAGCAAAAAATATTCATTACAAGAGTAACTTTTCAATCTACGACACAGAAGATTCTCTTTCGTTGGTAGGTAATATTACCACTGCCCTGAATATTGATATTGAAGGCGTTACCAATAACTCTATCAGGCACAGGATAAGTTTTCTTAAAAACCATATGATTTCTCCTAAAAAATACAGGAAGGATCATGCCGGTTCATTTATTGAAGAAAAAATTGCAGATGTTTACGAAGAATACCAGAAGCGATTGGTAGCAAACAATGCAATGGATTTTGAGGACCTGCTGCTTAAACCGATAGATCTTTTTAATTCCAACGCAAAAATTCTTGAAAAATATAAGAAGAAATTTGCATATTTACTTGTAGATGAATTTCAGGATACAAACAAAGCACAGTACGAACTTATCAAGCTGCTTGTTTCAAGGAACTGTAAAATATCGGTTGTTGGAGATGATGCACAGAGCATTTACAGCTGGCGTGGTGCTAACTTAAGTAACATGCTCGATTTTGAAAAGGATTTTAAAAAACATAAAATTTTCCGGTTGGAACAAAACTATCGTTCTACAAAAATGATCCTGGAAGCTGCCGGGTCTGTAATTAAAAACAACAAAAAACAGATTATTAAAACTTTATGGACACAGAATAACGATGGCGAGCAGTTAACTTTAATTAAATGTGCCGATGAAAAAGATGAAGCTTACCAGATTGCTAAATACCTTAAAAAAGAGATAAGCAAAAAGAAATTATCCCATAAAGATTTTGCAATTTTATATAGAACCAATGCACAATCCCGGGCTTTGGAAGATGTTTTTAGAAGAGAAAAAATTCCATACACTATTATTGGCGGGGTTGAATTTTACAGGCGGAAAGAAGTTAAGGATGTTGTTGCCTACCTCCGGGTTTTATCTAACCAGAATGATGAGGAAAGTTTACTTAGAATAATGAATTTTCCCCAGCGTGGAATTGGTAACACTACAGTAAACAGGATGATAGGCTTTGCACGCAAACACGATATTACGCTTTACCAAACTATGGCAAGGGTTTTTGAAGTTATAGATATTAAGGAACGAATCCAGAAAAATGTTAAAGGATTCCGCCTCCTACTAGAAAAATATATTGATCTTAAAGATAAACTTTCAGTTAGCGAACTTACACGTGCACTTGTTGATGAGCTTGGATTGATAAAGATGTTCAAATCAGAGAACACACCCGAATCAAAAAACAGGTTGGAAAATATAAATGAATTGCTTTCTGCACTGAGTGAATTTTCTGATTCGAATAAAGATGCTAAGCTGGATCAATTTTTAGAAGATGTTTCTCTCGTTGCTGGTATTGATATGTACGAGAATGAAAAAAATGCGGTTACGCTCCTTACTTTGCACAGTGCAAAAGGACTTGAGTTTCCAATCGTTTTTATATCGGGATGCGAAGAAGATATATTTCCAATAGCAAACCGCTTCAATACCGATGCTTCGGTTGAAGAGGAAAGAAGATTGTTTTATGTTGGTGTAACCCGTGCAGAAAACAAAGTATTTCTTTCGCATGCACGTTCGCGTTACAGGTTTGGCGAAGTTGCTTACCAGAGCCGTTCAAGGTTTATTGATGAACTGGATCCATCTACACTGTTTGAGGTGAACGGCGGTATAGGCAGAAAGGCAAACAGGAAAACTAAAAAAGAAGTATATTACGAATACTTCGATTCTGTTGATTATGAAGATTTTGACCAGGAAAATAAAACAGTTAGAATTGGAAGCCGTGTAATGCACGAAAAATTTGGACTTGGAAAAGTGGTTGATGTTGTTGGTTCGGGAGATATGGTTAAAGCTACTGTGGCATTTGAAAACAACAATGTTAAACAGTTGATGCTTAAATTTGCCAAACTGAAAATTCTTCATTAATTGGTTCTATATCCTGGACAATTTCTTCATATTTTTATTCATTTCCGTAATTTCTAAGAGATGATCGTATGTCAATTGCCCCTAAAAAATTAGCAATACTTGTTGGCGGCGGACCCGCCCCTGGTATCAACAGCGTAATTGGTGCAGCTACCATCAGGGCTGCTGTAGAAGGGATTGAAGTAATTGGTATAAAAGATGGCTTTAGATGGATTATGGAAGGAGATATTGCACACTACAAAGAACTTAACATTAATAATGTTAGCAGGATTCATTTCAGAGGTGGGTCATATATCGGCATATCCAGGGCAAATCCTACTAAAGATAAAAAACATCTGGAGAATACTGTTACCTCGCTTCTCCGTCTTAATGTTGATAAGTTAATTACAATTGGGGGTGATGATACAGCTTTTAGTGCGTTAAAAGTTAACGAGATGGCAGCAGGCAGAATTAAAGTTGTACACGTTCCAAAAACTATTGATAATGACCTCGATTTGCCGCACGGTATTCCCACCTTTGGATTCCAAACAGCAAGACATATAGGTGTAGATATTGTTAAAAATCTGATGGTTGATGCACAAACTACTTCACGTTGGTATTTTGTTGTTTCGATGGGAAGAAAAGCCGGGCACTTAGCGTTGGGTATTGGAAAAGCAACCGGCGCAACCTTAACACTTATTCCCGAGGAATTTCCCGATCATAACCTGGGGCTCTCTCATATTGCTGATGTATTAGTTGGAGCAATAATTAAACGACTGAGTTATGGCAGGTCAGATGGAGTTGCAATACTCGCCGAAGGTTTGGTTGAAAAATTAAGTGAAAAGGACCTGGAGCTTTTAGTTGATGTAGAAAGAGACGCACACGATAACATACGGATTGCAGAGGTAAACTTTGGCGAAATCCTTAAGTTGAAAGTACAGGAACGATTAAAAGAGTTTGGAATCAAAACAAGTATTGTTGCCAAAAATATTGGTTATGAGTTAAGATGTGCCGACCCGATCCCTTTCGATATGGAATATACAAGGGACCTTGGATTTTCCGCAGCACAGTTTATTCTTAATGAAGGGAGTGGGGCGATGGTTTCAATTCAAAATGGTTATTTTGTTCCACTTTACTTTGACGATATTCTTGATCCGGCTACTCAGAGAACCCGCGTAAGAATGGTTGACCCTGGTTCCGAGGTTTTTTACATAGCAAGGAGATATATGCTCCGGCTTAACAAGTCAGACTTTGATGACCCGCACGAATTAGCAAAACTTGCTGCAACAACTGGTATATCGATAGATGATTTCAAAAAAACATTTTATTACTTAATAGAAAATGATATGCTTTACTACCATCTTCAAAAAGGTACAATTAAATTAGCCGGTGCAGAAAGTAATACCGGATATAAATCATTGCCTGGCTCTGTTATTGATGATTTAGGAGATGTGACTCCCAAGTAAACCATACTAATAATTAAGCTAACCGTTAGATACGGATTATTTCTTCTTATACACTTTGTGTTTAATCGAGAAGTACTTCTTTGTCATCTTTTTAAGAACTCCCGATAACAAAATAATTGCAAGAAGGTTGGGGAATGTCATAAAACCAAGCGCTGCATCACCAAATGCCCAAACAGCTTCCAACTCGGCAATTGCACCAATAAACACAAAAAGTACAAACACCCATTTGTAAGGAAGAATAGCTTTTTTCCCAAATAAATAGTTAGCAGAACGGTCGCCATAAAATGACCAGCTTATAGCAGTTGAAACCGCAAATAAAAGAACTGAAACAGTTACGATCTTATCACCGTAACTTGTAAGCCAGCTTAATCCTTCTTTAAAAGCGAATGATGTTA
>CBEPPX010000103.1:0-6597 GCA_965511205.1 uncultured Ignavibacteriales bacterium
GAATGAAATGGTGATATTTGTTTTGCCATAATAGGACCTCCTTGAATTGTTTATTATAAGTTAAGATTAACTTAACTATTTCATCTGAATATTTAAACGGTTATCGAAATTATATCCAAAATAAAAACCCCCGCCTATGTTTTAAGCAGGGGTTTGGGAAAATGAATTTAAGTAATTGTAATGGTGTTCAGTTATATTTTGAATGACATCCTTTACAAGTTAATTTACAGTTAAACGCTTTAGTTTTGTATTCTCGACTTTATACACCACACCCATTCCGCCTTCGCCGAGCTTTTCTGATATTTTATAATGTAGTATGGATTTGCCAATCATTTTGACACCAATACTTTTAGTTTTGCAAATCTTGTTTTAGCATCTATCAAATCTGGTAAATCTTCATCTGCATCTTTCCATAGGTTTAAAAATTTCTCGTAATTATTAAGAGCAAGCTTGGTATCACCTTTCTTTTCGTAAATTTTCCCTATTAAGTAAAAACTTTTAGGGTAATAAGTTGCACGATACCCGGCATAATTTGAATTTAAATTGGTTAATTTAGTAAGAGATGAAAGGGCATCATCAAGTAAACCATTTTCATATTGGCACTCTGCCCGTGCAAAAAGTAGAAGTATATTAGCAAAATCCGGATTATTTTGAAAGGTGCTGTCGAACAAAGCTTTCGCGTTTTTTTCATCCCTTTTTAAATTATATATCATAGAACGCATCAATTTATAATGCCATTTTAGAGGAAAATCTTTTGATATACTTATGACTTCTTCATAATCGCCGAGATATAAAAGCACAAACGACAACGAGCCCCAATAAGGAATGCTGGATATGTTTTTATTGAAAATGAAAGTCCGTTCTGCCTCTTTAAACGCTTGTTCAGTATTATTCCACCCTAATAATAATAAGGTTGCCTTATAATTATATGATATCAAAGCGCGTGTTGTATCCTTGTTTTGCCAATAAATCTCTATCAACTTATCAACAGAATTCAATGCTTTTCGATATTTTCCCTGGTATGGATAAAAATCAGAAAGCTTAC
Organism: uncultured Ignavibacteriales bacterium; assembly: GCA_965511205.1. Classification (GTDB taxonomy): domain Bacteria; phylum Bacteroidota; class Ignavibacteria; order Ignavibacteriales; family Ignavibacteriaceae; genus JAZGGS01. Next base: position 1,046 of record CBEPPX010000103.1, read on the forward strand.
TGTAACCGTATTGCATTACTTCAGACGGTTGTTTTTTTTCAACTAGTTTTTTTAATTCTTCTTCTGCTTTAGCATACTGGTTTAGATATGTATATAGATCTGCAATTAACCCCGTTATCTCGTAATTATCTGGGAATAAATCCTGGGCTTGTTTTAAGGTTGTTATTCCTTCTTCCAATTGGCCCAATTGGATGTAAGCTTCACCCAATAACTGGTAAGATTCTCCGGATCCAGAAACAGCTACATATCGTTTAGCAGTCGCAAGCATTTTATTATAATTTTCCATATCCCTAAAAGTCCAGGTAAGATGCTGAAGTCCACGTTGATGGTTTGGGTCAATTTGTAATGTCCTTTCAAAATAGGAAACGGCGGTAGTGTAATCATTTAGATGGTATGACCAATCTCCAATATTATAGTTCATTTCTTTATCATCAGGATAGATTTTCTCCATTTCATTAAGGATGGCAATACCTGCTTGGTAATTATTATCAAGGATTGCGTATGTTGCCCTAACAAGATATCGTTCCCGTTCGGGTATCCTGTTAAGAAATTTAAGCGCACTCTCTAAATGACTCCTTTGAATTACTTCACTTTCATTTTCCCAGGATTCAGCATAGGCAAGCCGGTAATATGCCTGAGCGAAAGAGGAATCCAAAGCAACTGCTTTTTTAAATTCCTCTTTAGCATCATCAAATTTAAGTTGATCTATAAATTGTTCCCCCTGAAAAAAATGCTGATAAGCCTCCAGGTTATTTGTAGTAACACTGGCAATGTTTTGGTTGCTTTCATTAACCTGTGTTACTCTCTCTTTTAATCCAATGCGGGTTTTTTCGGAAAGCCTGTCCAGCATTGAAGGGATGCTTTCCTGATCTTCGGCTTCCTCTTTGGCTGTAAAAAGATATTCGTTTTTATTGGGATCGACAACCTTCAGATCAATGGTATACAGCTTACCGAATTTACGAATGGAGGCAACTACCATGGCGCTTATGTTTGCCTGTAGACATATTTGCCTGCCTAATGATTCATCGATTCTGTCAATGTCCTTTTTATCCATCTGGTCCAGAATATCAAACATTCGAGAGCGGGTGACTACTGATAATCTACGGGATTGTTCCAATGAGGTAATCAGCATTCCCGACAACCCATCCAATTCTGGTTCATTGGTTTGATTAACAAAATCTGCCACAGCAATAGGAATTCGTTCCGTGCTTTCAGGTTCACTCCCAATTAAAAAATAACCTACAATTAATAAAAGAATTACAAAAACAATAATTCCTGGAATTAGAAATGATCGTGTCTTAGTTTTTTGATAACCCGGTTTTATAACTGTTTTGGAGTATAACTCTTTTGTATCAGATTCGTTTTTAATCTGATGCAAATCAGTTAATAATTCGTCTGCATTGTGATAGCGGGAAGATGGATCTTTTTGTAAACATTTATTTATAATTCTTTCTAGATCGGTCGGCATCCCTGTTCTTAATTCGGCAATGGGTTCCGGTTCTTCATTTAAGATTGAATATATTATTGCCTGATCATAATCACCTTTGAAGGGCAATTTGCCGGTAACCATTTCGTGAAGAATAATCCCCAGCGACCAAATATCTGTCCTTTTATCTACTTCTTCACCTTTAGTCTGTTCGGGGGACATATATGCGATGGTTCCCATTGTTGTTCCCATTGTGGTAAGCTGTTGTTGTTTGCTTACCTTCGCCAAACCAAAATCCAATATTTTAACAATACCGTCATTTGTAATAAATATGTTTGCAGGTTTTATATCTCTATGGATTATACCTTTTTGATGTGCCCTGTTTAGTCCTTCTGCAACTTGACTTACTACATCAATCGCCTCTTCTATTTTGATTGATCCCTTTTCTATTTTTTTCTTTAGGGTTTCACCTTCATAGCAAGCCATCGCAATAAATAACTGATCGTCATCAGTTTTACCAATATCGTGAATAGTGCAGATGTTTGGATGATCAAAAGATGAAGCAGCTTTAGCTTCAGAGATAAAACGTTTCTCTGCTTCCTCATCCAAATGTAGATGCGGCGGTAAAAACTTTAGAGCAACTGTGCGGTCGAGTTTAGTATCTTCAGCTTTATACACCACACCCATTCCGCCTTCGCCGAGCTTTTCTGATATTTTATAATGTAGTATGGTTTTGCCGATCATAATAAGTTTGTTCGATTATTCAAGTTTAATATATATAATTATATACCCAGTAATCAAACTGTGGATACTCAAGCCCATCATATCCATATCGAGTGGAATTAAAATCCCCGCCTATGTTATTAAGCAGTTGGTAGATGAAAGAATAATAATTATTGATTAAAGGGCGAGGAGTGTTCATGTACGATCTTCCAACCCTCTTCAGTATTTAAAAATACCAAGGTAACTCTTCCTTTCCCTTGAACTCTGATATTGTTCTTGATAAAAGAATAGTTATTGTAGAAAGTCGTTACAGCCACATCTCCAAAGACGTCGACCTTGATATCATCAAGATCGAAACTTGCTTCGCTCATCGATAAGACGTGTTCTGTCTCGGTTTCATTAGTGCTTTTCACATCCTGTCGTGCCGCTACTCTAGGACCAAACTTGGAAAACTTAGGGCTATCAAAATGAGTAGCGCGGAGCGCCTCCAAATCACCTGCGACTGCATCTGCCCAGATTTGCTCGATTACAGTTCGTAGTTCTTTTTCCGCTTTAGATGAATCGGTTGATTCATCATTTGATTGGCAACCTAAAGCTACAATAAGAACGCTTATTATTACAAGTAAGTTTTTTCTTAGCATTTGTATAAACTCCTAATAATTAATGATATCCAAAATTACTATTCATAGTAGCCCTTAATATTCAACAGTTAGTGATAAAAAATACCTCTTATTGTTTGGCTATACAAATTAAGAAACACACCATACCCTTAATCCTATTCACATGCTCAGAGCTCCATATTCATGATGTACGACAGTATTGCCCCTCACCTGTAGACAACCTCCATTGAACCAGGTCTTCCACGAAGAGTTAATTTCACCTTTAGAACCGATAACCTGCGGAATGCTGTTCGGGTGTTGGATTGATATGTATTGTTGTAAACATCTCAATTATTGTTATGTTAAACAACTATAGTCAATCACGTTAATCCGGAAAGGTTTAAAATAGATTTAATATGAAACAAAAGAATTATATGGGCTTGGGAATTGCCCTGGGTATAGGCATTGGGACTGCAATAGGGGTCGCAACTAATAACCTCGCAGTGTGGATTGCGATCGGAGTAGTAATTGGCATTGCTGTAGGAACCCGATTAAGCAAAAAAAATAGCACCGGCAATACCGAGGACAAATAGTCCTTTCTTTTTCTGTTAACAAAGTAACACTCAATAAAAATCCCCCGCCTATGTTATTAAGCAGGGGTTTGTAAAAGAGTTAAGAGTTGAATCTAAGAGCCTTGGTGATTTTGTAAATTGATTTGTATTGTTGTAAACACTCCCATTACTTGTTGAGGACTAAGTAAGTCCCCGCTGGTTTTAATTCAATAACAAAATAAGCTATTTATCTTCATTAGCTTTCTGTAATGTCCTCGGCGCCATGAGTAAGAGTTTTTAATTTCTTAAAAAAGACTAATAACAGTAAGCCGAACAAAAGACAAAAAATAAAAATACCTGTAAACACTTCAAGTTCACCAGCATGAGTTGCAAGTTCACCCACAAGCCCTGCTACTTTATTACCTAATCCTGTTGCCGCAAAATATATCCCCATCATGATAGAAGCATACTTTAACGGGGCAAGTTTTGTTATAAATGAAAGTGCAACGGGTGATATAGATAACTCACCAATAACTTGTAGCAAGTAAGAAAGGATCAACCAGATAAGCATTGCCTTAGCACCATCCTGAGCTTCGATAGCTGCACCTGTCATCATCAGGAAACCAGTGCCCATGACCATTGTTCCTATTGCCATTTTAAATAATGACGAGGATTCTTTTCCCTTTAGCTGGCGCTTATGCCAAAAGCTTGCAACTATGGTTCCGAATATTATTACAAAGATAGCTGGAACTGATTGGAATAAACTTGCAGGGATTTCAAATCCCAATATTTCACGGTTGATTATATCGTGAGTGTAAATATTCATCAGTCCGCCTGCTTGCTCATAAGCTGCCCAAAAAACAATAACAATTAAAAATGAAATTAGGAGCACAATGACCCTATCTTTTTCGATCTTTGTTAAGGGCCTCCTTGTTTTTGTTCCTTCTATTTTAGGGGTGGGAATATAGTTGCCAACATCTTTTAAATGCTTTTGACCCCACAAATAAACTGCTTGTCCAATTAGCATTCCAATGCCTGCCAGGCCAAACCCATAATGCCATCCATAAACTTCTCCTATATAACCCACAAGCAAGGGTGCAATAGCTGCGCCTATATTAATTCCGATATAAAAAATTGTAAATCCGCTATCGCGTCTTGGATCCCCTTGTTTATACAATCCGCCAACCATTGTAGATATATTTGGTTTGAGACACCCAACACCGGTAATTATTAAGATTAAGCCAGTATAAAAACCAACCATATTATTAATTACTAAAGTCAACTGGCCTGCCGCTATTAACAGTCCGCCAAGGAAAACAGTTTTTTTCTGGCCCAACCATTTGTCGGCAATGATACCACCAGGGATTGACATCACATAGACAAGCATTGTGTACCAGCCATAAAGCACAAGCGCTTCGGCACTTGTCCACCCAAGCCCGGGATTATCACCCAAAGTCTCACGAGTTAAATACAATACTAGTATTGCACGCATACCGTAAAAGCTAAAACGTTCCCACATTTCCGTGAAGAATAATATCGACAATCCTTTTGGATGATGATGTTTCATTAAGCCCTAATTTTTTTATTAAGTAATATGGAGATAGTTGAGGGAAATAAAAAACCCCCGCCTATGTTACTAAGCAGGGGTTGGGTAATGTTTTTAGAATTATTAAATCTTCAGAAAGTACTTAGATTTATAATAATTCGTAAAACAAAAAAGGATAAAAAATTATGGCGGATGAAAAAGAAACCCTTGTTGTAAATGTTAATGTGGAAATAACAGCAACGTCGCTTCAGGCAATCGTTGAAAATGCTAAAAAAATTACGGGACGCGATTCAAAAGGAGTTTATCGTGTTGAAACGGCAGATAAAGTCAGCCAAGTAATATCACGATTTCTTATAGAAAATAATTTTGAAAGTTATGCAAAAGATATTCAAAATTGTTTATAATGAAACTGTTACCGGAAAATTTTAGATGCAAATAATTGGCAAGTAATAAAACCCCCGCCTATGTTATTTAGCAGGGGTTGGGGATATATGAATTAAGTTGTTGGAATTTATTTCTTAATATCTTTCTAAACCGGTCCGCGAGTAACTTTAGTTATATCTTCCATAATTGTAAACTGTTTTATGCTAAAATCACTGAGAGCGGGATGACCTGTAACAGTTTTAGCAAGCGTCCCGGCTAAGTAATCATTGAGACAGCCTGGTTTTCAAACAGGTATATTCCACCAGCTTCACTTTTCTCTTCAT
>CBEPPX010000104.1:0-6595 GCA_965511205.1 uncultured Ignavibacteriales bacterium
TTCTCAAATTCTATAGTTATTTTAACCAGCTTATTAATATTTGCAAGTTCCTGCACACCTGATTTTTTTGAAGAAACAACAGGGAGATAATCCGATTCGTTAAGAATTTTTCTTAGTAGAAATGGTATTTCTACACGGTGACTTAGCAAAAGGTTTTCTTCCAGTTGCTCAGCTATCGGGTTCCACACACTGATTTGTTTTTTTGCATTATAAATTTTTTGCCAATAATTATTTCCATCGAAGAAGGATATTTCAAATAACATAGAATCTGAAACAGTGAAAAACGGTGAGCGTAAAGCACCAACTAGTGCAGTGTCATTTTCTTTGTTAAGAAGGAATGAAAAATAATTGTATATATCATAAATGGCTTGCTGCTGGTAAAATCCTTTCCCTCCAATAATTGAATATGGTATTTTATACTTTGTAAATGATTTTTCCAGACTTGCAAATGAACTTCTTTTCCGTACAAGTATTGCAATGTTATTCCAGTTTTTACCTCTATTCTTAAACTCGCCATTTACAAGCTGCAAAATTCTTCTAGTAACTAAATCTGCTTCAGCATTATCATCGTCTGCTAAAAGTATTTCCACTTTACCATCAAAATCATTATCCCTGGCACAAATAAGTGAAGAGGGCTGAACTTCGTTATAAAGTATTTTTGAATCTTTAAATATTTTTTCAAAAATATAATTTGTAAACAAACAAAGCTTCGGTGTCATTCTGAAACTATCAGGCAATAGTAGCTTAGAGCTCTTTCCATATTCTTCAACTATATCAAACTTTGTCCGTTCAAACACTTCCAGTTCCGCATCCCTGAACTGGTAAATGCTTTGCTTCTCATCACCAACAACAAAGAGGTTTCCCTTTTTGAGATAATCTAAAATTGGAAGAAATATTTTATACTGGATTTCATTTGTATCCTGGTATTCATCAACCATTAAATATTTATATTTCTCAGAGAGTGCTTCTTTTACATATTTATTTTGCAGAATATTTTTTGTCTTAATTAAGATATCTTCATAATCTAAAAATCCGTTTTCTCTTTTCTTCGTTTGATACTCTGCAAGGACAAACTCAAAAATGTGAATTAAACTTTTACCATATTTTGCAAGTTCATTTTCAACAAGCTGGTGATCATCATCAATTACCAATTTTGAAATATCTTTAAAGAATACCTCAACTTTCGCAATCGATTCCTGTATACCATCTCTTACTTTCTTAGATAAATATCCTCTTTCCTTGATTTCGCCATTACTCTTAATTGTAAGGGTTTTAAGTTCACAAACCAATTTAAGCAGCACTTTAATATCTATGTTATCTTTTTTCTTAGTGATATATTCCTTTGCCCTCAATGCAATTTCATTATCAGCATTAAGGGAAAGAACTTTTTCATTAATAATATTAAACTGTTTCCAAAAGTTTTTTTCTTCCAGCGTGTAAATTTTCTGAGCAAGCTCAATAAACGAGTCATGGAAAAATGTTGCAATTTCTGAATGAGATGAGTGATATATTTTATTATCCAGCTCAATTACATTTTTTCTTTTCTCAACCAGTTTAATTAATTCTTTTGCAAGTAGATGTTTTGAAGAAAAAAGACGGTACCATGATTTGACCCGCTCATTATCCTCACTGCTTAAAAGTTTTTTTATTGTTTCTTCAACTGCAAGTTCCAGCAATTCGCCGGATGCCCTGGCATCAATTGGGATAAAGTTTGCGTCAAGTTCTGCTTCTACCGGATATTCATGCAAAATATCCAGGCAAAATGAATGTATAGTTGAAATGTTAGCCGAGACCAGTTGTCTTCTTATATTTCTTAATTTCTTTTTAAGAAGATTATCCGAAGTTGATTTATACTTAAGATCAATTTCTTCAGATATTTTTTTGTAAAGTTCGCCCGCTGCTTTTTCCGTAAAAGTTATGGCTGCAATATTTTTTAAGGAAACATCAGCTTTTACTGCTATTTCTAGATATCTTTTTGCAAGCACATAAGTTTTACCGGAACCGGCATTTGCAGTTAATGAGACAGACCGCGAAATATCTAATGCAATAGATTGATGCGGAGTAAGGGATTGCGTTTTCATCAGGTTGCAAGATTGGATTTTTCCTGGTGAAGCGGAATTACTATTGCGAATGTTGTACCTGCTGGTGAAGATTCGGTAAGTTGTATATTGCCATTTAGACGCTGCAAAAATCTTTTTGTTAATTTCAAACCTAAGCCCATTCCTTTATCCTTAGTTGTAAAATTAGGTTTAAATATTTTACTTTTGTTTTCTTCATCAATTCCGTTTCCGTTATCTTTAATAAGAATCAAAACAGCATTTTCATTTTCTGAAATTTCAATATCTATACTTGTAGCCTCTGCCTGGATTGAATTACGAATTAAGTTAATGGCCATTCTTCTCAACTGTGATTTATCAGCTTCAATCAATATAGGATCATCGGGTATTTTTAATGAAAAATTAATTCGTTCATCTGTAAACAGGTTAATCGTATCGTTTACTATTGGAACCAGTTCAATTACTTCAAGATTAATACTGGGCATTTTTGCAAAAGTAGAAAATTCGGAGGCGATAAGACTGAGATTATCAATTTGATTTAATACAGAATGAGCTAGTTTAACAAATAAACTTCCAAAATCTTTCCTTTTATCTTTATGTGCAGCTACCATTTGTTGAATAGATAACTTCATAGGAGTTAACGGATTTTTTATTTCGTGGGCAACCTGTCTTGCCATCTCCTTCCATGCATTTTCCCTTTCAAGTTCTGCAATTTCAACCTGGTTCTTTTGCAGTTCACTAGTCATCGATTCAAAGCCGTCAAAAAGATCTTTCAATTCTCCTTTTTCATTATTTTCAAGACGTACACTTAAATCGCCCTGTGCAACCGATTCTGTAGCTTTGGTTAATCTTCGGATAGGAGCAGATATCTGGTTGGCAAAAACTGTACTGATTATAATGATGATTATGAGTGCAAATGAATAAACTCCGAAGAGAAATACATCAACATTAACAGTTGAATAGCTTAACTTTATTTTATTGAAGGCATCGTTTACCCCAATAATCAAGGGTCTTCCTTCAATAGTTACTTTTCTGTAATAAGCGTCATAAATAAAATTATTAATCGTTTCATTAGTTAGATATTCCCTGTAGCTTAAATAATTAAGATTGTAATGTGCTTTAGAGTTTAACTTTTTGTTAAATAATCCAGTATTGTAAAACTCTTCTCTCGAGTTATAAAGTTGATGGGAAACTTCATAAATCGCAAAAGATATACCAAGTTCTTTACCGGCGTTATCGAATGCTTTGATTAAATCCCTGTCAATATGTTTTTGTTTTTGTGCTCTTACATGGTTTTCAAGATAATCTGATCTTTTGCTAAGTTCGGTAAAGATCGCTTCTTCGCTTCGATCTTTTCCTACCTGTTGGTTATAAATAGCTAATATTACGATTGGCAGCACAGAAATAATCAGGAAGGCAATAAGCAATCTTGTTTTAAAAGTATACCTGATCTTAATAAACCGGAACATTAGCAGGAAGATTAAAAGCAAAAGAATAAATAGACTATGTAGTATAAAAATCTTAAAGAAATTGAATAGATTCCAGGTAAGTTTTTTCTCTTTAATTGATACGGCTATTACTCTCTCCATATCATTCTTGTTTATTTTAATAATGTAGGTTATGTAGTTTTCGCCATAAATGGAAAGATTTATCCAGCTATCATTAAAGCCAGATAACTTTGCATTGAATATTTGCTCCTTTTGTTCCCGCGAAGGAAAAAGATCGCCGTAAACCTGCGTTACGTTTCCATCAACAAACTCAAAAATATTAACCAGGTTTAAATCAATTACAGAACCCAGAGCTGCTCTGTTGGATTCAAGGAAATCCGGAAAATTTCCTGAACCGATCCCCTCAATATTGAAATCGGTTATAACTCCAATGTAGCCGGATACAATATCTCTCTGTATAACAGGAGCCAATCCAACGAACCGTTTTACATCAGAAAGATTATTTTTTTGTAATTCTATAACGAGGATAAGACTATCACTGTTATCATTGAAGTACTCAAAAATATCTACTTCCTCATCAATTCCCACAGAAAATTTACCAAGTATTTCTTTGTTTCTATCAAAAAGCAAAACTGATGAATTTTTTGATTCTCTCTGAAGTGGACTCTTACTCCAGATTATAAATGCCTGGGCATCATAATTCGTGCTGCTCTTATAAAATGATTCAACAACTTCACCATCCTTTAATGAATTTCTTAACGTCTCATCAATTAAAAAACGGAGAAGATTTTCATTCGCCCTGTTTACTTCTAAACCAATTGTGCTTAAAGTTCCTCGTTCAAGAATAAGGTTAAAATGATTTAATAACGTAATTGCAATAACTGAGGATATAAGGGTAGAATAAATAAGATTTTGAAATACATTTGAGTTCCTGTAAAGAAACTGGTAAGCAAGTATGAACACGAATAGGATGATTAGAAATATCATTAGGTGTGTAATAAGCGGTTCTTTTTGAAGCTGAAAAAATATATAGCCCGCAGCCTGGATGATAATAAAGAGAAGTGCTAATCTTAATTTGAACTTCCCGCTTCCAAGAAAATTAAGAAATTCGCCAATAAGTAGGATGAGTGTTATCATTGCTAATAAGATTGCAATCGTCATCATAAGAGTATTTAAATTCATTACAAGTGACGGCAAATTTGGTATAAGGGTTGGTTCCTTAAAGTATCGGATTGTAGAATCGAAAATAACACTTTTAACGGAGGCGCTCAATCCTCTTATCATATAAAAAAACAGGATGGCAAAAACAGGAGTAACTATTACTTTAAAAAACCTGAATCTGCTGGATTTCGACCTCTTCAAATAATCAACTGCATATTGAATAGTGAAAAATCCAATAATCACCAGAAAGATATTTGTTACTAACAATTCCAGTGGAGATTTTACGATTCCACCAGCAAAAATAGATGAGAAATATGCTGGCTCAATTAGAGGACCTGAAAGAAAGTTGGTAGGAAACCCAAGCCAGAAAAAGAGTAAACGAACTGCACCCAAATAGACAATTAAAAATAATAATTTTACAAACCTGCTTTTTAGTTTTTTAAAATCGCCCTTAAAACCAACTGCTAAAAGTAGAAGTACAAGAACAACTAAAACCGATTGATACTTTGCAGCAGTTCGCCTGATTTCTGTAACGGATGAATTAAGAGATGGCTTGATAAAATTAACATTCCCGATTTTATTATGATAATTATTCAGTAATGCGAATGAGTAATTCCGTCCATCTTTAGAGAATTGTGCATACGGTGTATAGAAAACTTCGAAGCGTGTATTAAATTTTTTGGTTAACTCCTCCTTAAAACTTAGAGATGAAAAATATTTATTTTGCAGTGTATAATGTTTTTCGATCGGCTGGCTAACCGCTAAATAAAAAATATCATTCCTGATACTTACCGTATCAATTACTGTTAGATATGTTATGAGTCCTGATGAATAAAAATGAACTTCGCTAAGAGGAAAATTAAGAGGAAATATATCATCTTGTTCTAATGCGATTAATTCGTTCCATGCAATTATTTTACCGTTAGGCGCAATTACTTCCACCGAATAGTTAACAAATTCTTCAGAATTTACTAAAGATATTAATTCTCCAAAAGCATATTTTTTAGCTGATAATGTGTGAGCAAGACCTGATTTTAACCTGGTTTTAATACCAAGTAGCTTAGATTCCTTTTCTTTAAATAAGTCGTAAACCGAATTTTCAATTTCATGATTTTTCTCAATTAAAAGTTCTTCCCAATTTTGGTTCCTATTATCAATATATACCGGCGTAAGAATTCCGATGATCAATATCAGGAATAAAATAAAAAAGACGATAGCAAAATATTTCCTATCGCCTTTAAAAAATTTAGTGAATTTGGCTAACATCAATTAATTGATATCTGAGTGATAAACCAGTTATCTCCAAGTTTGCTGAGCGTGACATAAACCTGCGCTGAATCGCGCTTCGCTCTACTCTCGTAATAATAAATACCGGTTGCATATGAAACCGAGTTATCATTTTTTTTATGATCGAACTTGAAGGAGATTACTTTATAAATATTAAAAAAATCTTCTAAAATGTAATACGCCTGGTTAGAGCTGTAGTACCCAGTAACACCATTTGAAAAACTTAAGTAAGGTTTTGGGCTAAAATACCTGGCAATTTTTGAAACATCACTTTCTACAATTCCATTCTCAATTTCCTGGAAAATCACATTTTCAAAATGGAATTTAGATTGCGAGTTTAATTTTTTACTTATGTTATTATCTTGAGAATAGAATTCAGCGGTGAATGTACCAACAAACATTAACGAAAATACAAAGTGTAAACATATCTTCTTCATTACTTTGCTTAATTTAAGTATTTCTGCAGCCGAAATCTATATTGAACGATTCCGGCTGCTTTTAAATTACACCCTGTGTTTAGCTGGCAGAAACTACTTGCTACCTGTTCCACTCTTTTGCAAGAGTATTACGGATTTCACTTGTTCCAGATCTCTTGAGCATAATCTCACCTTCAACTAATTGATAAGCCCAATCGAAAACCAT
>CBEPPX010000105.1:0-6592 GCA_965511205.1 uncultured Ignavibacteriales bacterium
AATAACATGAGCATATTTACGGAAATGCGTCTTGCAGCATTAATACAAAAACCTATCCACGGACCTGAAATTATGGATGCACTTTCGGTTTTTCGTCTTGCTGCTATTGATGGTGCAAAAGCGCTTCATCTTGATGCTGAAATTGGAAGTATCGAAGTTGGCAAAAAAGCTGATCTGGTTCTTTTAAATCTTAATTCATATAATAACTCAGTTTCAGAAGATGAAAAAAGTATTTATTCTGATATTGTTTATTCAGCAAATCCAAATAATGTAGAATCTGTTATGGTTGATGGAAAATGGCTTGTAAAAGATAAGGAATCGCTGCTCTATGACCAGGAAAAAATTATAGCTGAAGGAAAAGCAGAACTTAAAAATTTACTTTCGAGAGTGTGATGATAAAAATAATCTTTGCATCCGGTAACAAAGGTAAAATTGCCGAAGTAAGAAAAATTTTAGGTGAATTGGATATTCCAATTCTTTCGCTGCATGATATTAATTTTGAAGGAGATATAGAAGAAACCGGTAATAGTTTTGAAGAGAATGCAAAAATAAAGGCAATAGAAATTTTCAATAACTATAAGTTTCCAACAATCGCAGATGATTCAGGATTGGTAGTTGAACAGCTTAACGGAGAGCCAGGCATCTATTCTGCACGGTATGCTAGAATTGATTCTAATGACACAGCAAATAACATTAAGCTCTTAGAAAATCTTAGCAGCAAACCCGAACCTCACCGAGCAAAATTTGTTTGCAGTGCTGTTTATTATTCAGGAGAAGAAACATACACCGCTGTGGGAGAAATTAATGGAAAAATAATTAGTAAAGCACGTGGTAGAAACGGCTTTGGCTACGATCCTTTGTTTGTTCCTGATGGTTATTCCAAAACTATGGCAGAACTCGATCCTGAAATTAAAAACAGTATCAGTCATCGCTTTAAAGCTTTCGATCAATTAAAAAAGCATTTGCTTTCTATTTAAATATTTATGCTAAGAATCTTAAAATATATAGTTATAACGGTTACAGTTTTAATCTTTCTATTCTCCTGTACAAGTAAGGAACCCACCGCACCGCCGTCAGTGCAAATACCTGATTACTTCCCTAACAGCGATGGCACTAACTATCTCTTTACAGTTACCGAAACTGATTCAACTGGAATTTTAAGAACAGGTACACGTTATGTTTTATATGATGGTGATACATTAATTAATGGTACTTCCTATAAGTTCCAAAAAGATTCTGTTAAGATGGGAACTGAGATTGTAGAGAGGATATCTAACTTCAGAAAAAGCGAAATCGGTGTATTTTATTTTATTGATACAAGCGGATTTGCTGCAGCACTGCCTGATACTTTACGGAACCGGATGACTGTAACATCTGAAATGCAAACATTACTGCTGCTGTTTGCGGAAGGAAGTTTCTGGCAGGTGTTTAAAGTTACAATTGCTTTACAACCCGGAATTACATACGCACCTTACAGAATTACAGCGAATTATGTTAAAGAAGCAATTGTTTTGCTGCATTTAGTTGGCGGGGATTTAAATGTTACAGCTCAAAAAATTAAGTATGATTTAGAATTCAGGTTGGATCCTGAGGAACCTTCGCAAAAATTTACTGCCTTTTCCTGGGTTGCAGATAAAATTGGAACAATAAAGGTAGAGGGAAACGCAATTGTTGTAAATACTATTTTAAACGGTGAGCTGAACCTGGATGATTCTTCAAAAACTGTTACACAGGATTTAATTCATTATAACATTCTCTAATCACTTAACTGCTATAACTACCTGCACAATGCCTAAGGTTAACGGATACACTTTTATTTCTTGAAACCCTGCTTTCTTTAATAGTTCCGGGAGAACAATTTTTTCATCAAACTCTTCAACGGAATCGGGTAAATAACTGTAGGCTTCTCTATCACCTGATATAATACCGCCAACAAGAGGAAGTATTTTCTTAAAATAAAATTTGTACAATCCTTTAAATATTTTGTTTGAAGGCATTCTAAACTCAAGTATAGTTGCTTTGCCGCCTTGCTTAAGCACCCTGTAAAAGGAGTTGAAACCGAGCGGTATATCATAGAAATTCCTTACACCAAATGCCACGGTTATGTTTGTAACAGAATCATCTTGTAACGGAATATTTTCTGCAACCAACTGTACAACTTTGCCATCAATCCATCTACTTTTCTTCTTAAAAAGTGTGAGCATATTCATCGAAAAATCTGCACCGAATATTTTATTTACACCAATTTTTTTTGCTGCAATTGCAAAATCACCTGTTCCGCAGGCAATATCTAGCAGGATAGATTCATCATTCATTTTTGTAAGTGCAAGGGCTTTTTTCCTCCAATAAAAATCAAACCCTAAGCTTAAAAGATGATTTAGAAAATCATAACGGTGGGCGATACCTTCAAATATTCGTCTTACTTTCTTTTTCTTTTCTATCATTCCAATCAAATTCTTCTTTGTCGTTTAGCTAATATTTTCCATATTCAAATTCAGGCTTACCTATTTTTCTTCGCCACCAATTAAAAATATATTTTCCCGACCACACTGAAAACATCATGAAAGCCAAGCCCCCTGCGAGATCAATAACATAATGATACCACAAGTAAACGGTTGAGAAAATAAGTAGAGAACCTACAGGTACAAAAAAGAATCTCGATCTGCTTTTTAATCTTACAGAAAGAAAAACAACAATAAGGGTTATCATTGTGTGTCCGCTTGGGAAAATATCTCTCTGAACCACATCAGCAGGATTCAGGGTTCCGGAGGGAATTGATTCGCCAACATTAACAAGTTCCCTTAAAAAATTTGTAAAGAAGATTCCCGGTAATTGTTCATTTATAGTGCTAAAATCATGTAGAGTAAATCTTGGACCTATGCCCGGCAAAGTAAAATAACCGAGGTATGATAATAAGAAGCCGTAAACAATTGAAAAGACTGCAAAATCCATTGCTACAAATCTCTTTTTTCTAAGAAGGAATAATCCCAACAGTATAGGAAGCAGGTAAAACATCCCATAAATTATTTGCAGCAGTTCTGTTAATAGCGGGTTCGATAGCTGGTGCAGCAGGTGGGTTGGGTCGGTTCCAAAAATCCATCTGTCAATTTCAATAAATATATAATCGTAATCAATCACCCTGATAGGGTTTACCATGTAGTATAACTGCCTGAAGGTGAGCAGGGTAATGGGAACGACATACCAGTAATGTAAACCATTCCAGAAAGCATTATCGTGCTTTGATTCCATATAAGCCAGCAGAGAGCTGAAAAGAATAATAGCAACGTTAATAACTACCCAGGTTCCCCATGTTTCTATCCTGTTGTGGAATATGATATGCAACAGGGTGAGGATAATATAAAATATCACCACTATAACATCGAATGCTTTAAGGTGCTTTATGTAGCTTTTCACTTTATTCATTAAAAGAGGAAATAATCTGAAACTTAAGCCGTTGAACCAGTTTGACTGGACTGGATTACAGCAAATTTAGTAAGTGTAACAAAATCCTTTACGTCCAATTGCTCAGCTCTCAGCGAAAGGTCGATGCCGGAATTTGAAAAATCGAATTGATTAAATATACTATTACTTAAGGAATTTTTTAAAATTTTTCGTCTTTTGCCAAAGGCAGCTTTAACTATTTTAATGAATAATTTTTGTTCTTCTTTTGTAAAATCTGGCTTTTTAAAAATGATATGCACAACAGCAGAAAATACTTTTGGTTTAGGGTAAAATACATTTGGAGAAACTTTAAAACAGATTTTCGTTTCAGTAAAATAATCTAAGAGCACTGCAAGTATTCCATAATCCTTGATTCCTTTTTGTGCGGTCATTCTTTTAGCAACTTCATATTGAACCATAAGCACAGCATCATTAACTAATTCATTCTTTTCAATTAATTTAAAAAGGATAGGGGAAGTAAGATTGTAAGGTATATTTCCCGCAACTCTTAGTTTCTTTTTATTTTCATCTGTAAACTCATTTAAATCGATTGAAAGAAAATCACCCTCCACCATTGTGAGTTGTGGAAATCTTTCTGTTAAATCTTCAATTACCCGATTATCTATTTCCACAGTAGTTATTTTGTCAATCCTCTTTAAAAGCTCATTAGTCAAAGCACCCTGTCCCGGTCCTATTTCTAATAAATTATCACCCGGTCTTGGGTCAACTTCGTCGGCAATTTTCTTCAGGATGTTTATATCCTTCAGGTAATTCTGCCCGAATCTTTTTAGTGGTTTTACTTTTCCCATTTAACTATTTTTAGATGAAATTCTTTTCTGCAAAACCGAAAGATTACACTTCCCGGTAATTAAAATTAAGTTAGAATCATTTTGATTTACTAATTAAAACTTCATAGTTTAATAATACAAATTATATTAATTGAAAAATAAATCTTAGCAGGAAAATAACAATGCCTAATGATTATATTGTAAGTATAGATATGGGCGGAACAAAGCAGCTTGCTTGTGTAATAAATTCTTCTGATGGAATAATAGCAAGGGTAAAGCAGTCAACTGATTCGCAATCAACCGAAAGAGATTACATTAAGAGTATTGCAAAAATTATTAAGGATGTAATCAAATCTTCTGGTGTTGGTAAAGAAAATATTAAGGCAGTCTGCCTTGGTATTGCAGCTTCAGTGAATCCTTATCAAGGTACTATTTACTTAGCTCCAAACCTTGGACTAAAAAATTTCAATATAAAAAAGTTGTTGGAGAATGAAATTAATTACCCGGTTCTACTTGAAAATGATGTAAACCTGGCTGCACTTGGCATTAAATATTATGAGGTTGATAAATCCTCTAAAAACCTTCTCGCTATATTTATAGGAACGGGAATTGGCGGAGGACTTGTATTAAACGGAAAGTTATACCGCGGTTCTAATTATGTTGCGGGGGAGATTGGACACATCCTCGTTAAAAAGGATGGAGCAGTTTGCGGATGCGGAAAGAGGGGATGTTTTGAAACAATTGCAAGCAGAACAGCAATAACTAATAAGATTATTAATGATGTAAAAAATGGTAAAGAATGTACACTTACAAAAATGATCGATGCCAGCGAGATAATTAAAAGTAAAAGCCTGGCTAAAGCTGTAAAAGATGATGATAAATTAGTGACAGGGCATATTATTGATGCTTGTAATGTGATTGGCGGCGTGCTGGCAAGTGTAACAAATTTGCTTAACCTGGATACAATTGTAGTTGGCGGCGGATTGGTTGAAGCGCTTGGTTACTTTATGGTTCCCCAAATTAAAGAAGTCCTCGAAATGCATGTACTGGATGAAGCTTTAATGGGATTGGAAATTACGGAATCAAAACTTGGTGATGATGCAGCAATTTACGGCGGAATAAAATTGGTTGAAGAATTCCTTGGAGAGAGTGTTTAACCAAATTGTTGTTCAATTTCAGCAAGTTGTTTCGATAATGTTTCCCATTTTTTCATCGACTCAGTAAGATCATCTTTAACTTCGATAAATTTCTGGTTCAACTCTCTTGCATTACCAGGATCGTTGTATGTAGCGGGATCAGCTAGCTGAGATTCCAGTTCCTTTTCTTTAAATTCAAAATCATTTATTAATTTTTCCACTTCACTTATATTCTTTTTCAAATCTTTTGTTAACTTGTGTTTTTTCTGGCGCTCTTCTGCTTCTAACCTTTTTAGATCTTTTCTTGATTTTGTTTCATTGAATCCTGAAACAGCGGGCGTGTTTTGTTCGGCTGTAATTAACTCTTCACGTTTCGCAAGATAATATTCTATACCTCCGCGGTAGGTTTGTACGTTCCCTTTTCTAATTTCTGTTACGATATTAACAATAGGCAGAAGGAAATCAATATCGTGCGAAACAAGTATAAGCGAACCGGGAAAGTTGATCAGCGCTTTTTGTAAAACACTTTTTGATGAAAAATCAAGATGGTTTGTTGGTTCATCAAGAACAATAAGATTAGATTTTGTAAGAAGAATTTTAGCTAATGCCAACCTGCTTTTTTCACCGCCGGAAAGAATCCCGACTTTTTTAAAAACATCATCTCCTGTAAAAAGAAAAGAACCCAACAGAGATCTTAACTGACCTAAAGTTTTTTCTTGTGCAATTCCATAAACCGATTCCAGCACATCCAAATCGGGGTTTAAATTATCAGCAACATCCTGTGAGTAGTTTATAACTAAAGTGTTATGTCCAACAATTTTATCACCACTGTTTATCTCAACTTTACCGGCAATAATATTGGCAAGTGTACTTTTACCCGCCCCGTTTGGTCCAACAAATGCAATTTTATCTCCTCTATCAATTTTATAATCGATTCCGTTAAAAACAGAAATATCACCATAAGATTTATAAACCGATTTTAATTCAATATTAACTTTCCCGCTTGATGGCGGTACCGGAAAATTAAGCGTTATCTCTTTTTCGCTGTCAGGTAGCTCAATCAATTCCGTTTTTTCCAGTTGATTTATCCTGCTTTGCACCTGCTTTGCTTTAGTAGATTTGTACCTGAATCGATCAATAAATTTTTGAGTCTCCTTAATTTTTTTCACTTGAAGCTGTCTTTGGTGAACAAGCAGCTCATCTCTCTCTACTTTGAATTTCAGGTAT
>CBEPPX010000106.1:0-6541 GCA_965511205.1 uncultured Ignavibacteriales bacterium
GATGTCGGTGCAAAATTCATAAAGGCTTTGGTTATTAAAGATGGGAATGTAATTGCGAAGGATCAAATCCCCACCGGATTTGAAAGTAAAGAGAATGCAGTAAAACTTTTTGAACAGGTATTACAGAAAGCAGGTATTTCACGGGATGATGTAAATTCCATTACATCTACAGGAAGCGGACGGAAGGTGGTGGATTTTGCAACAAAAAGTATAACCGCTGTGACTGCTGCATCAAAAGGGGCTACAAACTTGTATCCCGAAGTACAAACAGTTATAGATGTTGGTGCGGAAGAAGGGCGTAGTATCCGTTGTAATAAGGATGGAAAAATAGTTGACTTCGCAATTAATGAGAAATGTGCCGCAGGCGCAGGATCATTTACCGAAGCAATGGCACGTGCTCTTGAAATTCCCCTTGAGGAATTTGGGGACCTTTCGCTTAAATCTGATAAAGAAATTCCGATGAATGCTCAGTGTGCTGTTTTCGCAGAATCGGAGGTTGTATCGCTTCTGCATGCAAAAACACCTAAAGAGGATATCGCCAAAGCAATTAATGATGCTGTTGCATCAAGGATAACTTCTATGGTTAGAAAAGTAGGCTTTGAAAAAGAGATTGCCCTGATTGGGGGAGTTGCTTATAACACCGGGTTTATTAATTCTCTCGAAACAGATCTCCAGGAAAAAATAATTATTCCTGATGACCCGGAGTATGTTGGAGCTTACGGAGCTGCGTTAATTACTAATTAGTTCGAATAAAATAAAGGGATTTTATAATGGCAAAAGAATTCTGGCGCTGGAAAGAATATAACTGGAAGAGCGATGCAATTGATTGGAAATCTGGAACAACTGTAAGTGCGGGTGTTGATGTTGGTTCGGTTAGTTCGCAGGCAGTTATTCTGGTAGATGGAGAACTCTTTGCATATTCTAATATGCGAACCGGTTCCGATAGCCCCATGAGCTCTCAAAATGCTATGAACTGGGCATTAGAAGATAACGATATGCAGCTTGAGAATATCCATTATGTAGTAGGAACAGGTTATGGCAGGGTCAATGTCCCTTTTGCCAATAAGACGATTACCGAAATTGCATGTCATGCAAGAGGTGCGAACTTCATGTATGGAAATACTGTTCGAACTTTGATTGATATGGGAGGACAGGATTGTAAGGCTATCCAATGCGATGAAAGAGGTAAGGTTGTAAATTTTCTTATGAATGATAAATGTGCTGCCGGAACAGGACGTGGGATGGAGGTCTTTGCTGACCTTTTATCATTATCTATTGAAGATGTAGGTGAATTATCTTTTGACATTGATGAAGAACCGGAACCTGTCAGCAGTACCTGTGTAATTTTTGCAAAATCGGAAGCGACTGGGTTGCTGCGACAGGGCTGGCCCAAAAATAAAGTTCTTGCGGCATACAGCTCTGCAATGGCGCACAGGGTTGTCGCACTTCTTGAAAGAATTGATGTTCAAAAAGATTTTGTAATTACGGGCGGTATAGCAAAAAATATCGGAGTAGTAAACCGACTCCAAAAAGAAATTGGAATTGAAACACTCAATACTGATTATGATACTCAAATAGCCGGTGCTCTGGGCGCTGCATTATTTGCAAAAGTATTAGCAGAAAAAGCCAGGAAGTAAAAGTAATATTATGATTGCAAATTTTGGATATAAAGACGGATCGGGAGAATATTTTATAACTATTGATACAGATAAATGCAATGGTTGTGAAGACTGTATACCGGTATGTCCGGAAGGAGTTCTTGAAGTTGTGGAAAATGAATACGATCCCCTTGAGGAAGATAAAATGGCAGTAGTAAAAGATGAGCACAGAAAAAAGATTAAATATTCATGTGCGCCATGTAAAACTGATAATGATTCCAGTAAGGAACCATGTATTGCTGCTTGTGAGCTTCAAGCAATAACTCACTCGTGGTAATCAAATAATGATTCGCTGCGTCATTAATAATATCGAGCTTGAAGTTCCCGACGACTATACAATTCTTGAAGCTGCACGCTCCGCTGAAATTTACATTCCAACTATATGCAGTCATCCCGATTTGCCTCCATTCCATTCATTAGAATTATCTGAGGCGGTTTACCAGGGCGAAAATAAATTTACCAATGAAACAGATACATCAATCGAATCAATTTCAGGGTGTGGATTATGTATCGTACAAGTTAAAGGTGAAGAAGAATTAATATCTTCGTGTAAAGCCAAAGTGAAAGATGGGATGAAGATATCGACCGATACCGAAGATATCAGGAAGCGGAGACAAAAAAACCTTATCCCCATTCTAGCAACTCATCCGCACTCCTGTCTTACGTGCAGCCAGAGGGAAGGATGCATTCCACTCACAGATGTCTGCCCGGGTAATGTTCCTGCCGAGGAAAGATGTTGCGAGCTTCTTGGAATTTGCGAATTTGAGAAGGTTGTAGATTATGTTGGCATTGCACCGGAAACTCCACGGTATAAATTTTCAAACCTTCCGAAAATTAACAGCGACCCGTTATTCAAACGTGATTTTAATTTATGTATTGCATGTGGACGATGTGTGAGAGTCTGCCAGCATGTGAAAGGTGTATATGCGCTTGGCGGAGTTATTAATAATGATAAACTTATAATCGGTACTGTTAACGGACCAATGTTAAATGAAGCCGAGTGTAAATTCTGTGGTTCCTGTGTTGAAGTCTGTCCTACAGGTGCTTTACTAGATAGAGCCAAACCGAAACTGAAAGAGTTTTCCGAACTAGTTTCTTGCAGAGCTGCCTGTCCCGGTGAAGTTAACATTCCTTTATATCTTCGTCTTGTATCAAAGGGAAAAGTCCAGGAAGCTGCTGAAGTAATAGCATCAAGATTAACTTTCCCTTCCGTTCTTGGTAAAATATGTTTTCATCCCTGCGAAACTGAATGTAAACGAAATGAATTTTCTGAATTTCTGACAGAGAATATCGAACCAGTTAACATTCGTATGATAAAAGATTTTGCAATGAGTAACAGCACTTTACCCATGATTGAAAAACCAAAGAAAAAAACAGGAAAGAATGTAGCCGTTATTGGGAGTGGACCAGCTGGACTAACGACTGCATATTTCCTTGCATTAAAAGGACATTCCGTTACAGTATATGAAAAAGAAAAAAAGCCTGGTGGAATGTTAAGATATGGAATTCCAGGATACAGATTACCAAGAGAGGTTTTAGATAAAGATATAAGTAGAATTTTGGAAAGTGGTGTTGAGGTTAAGACAAATATTACAATCGGTAGGGATAAAACAATTGAGTCTATAAAAGCGAATGGTGCTGATGCTGTTTTTATATCAACGGGATTACCGAAGAGTAAATTCATTCCTGCTGCAGGTGCTGAACTTGACCAGGTAAAATACGGAGTTGAATTTTTAAACAGAGTTGCCAAAGATGGTCTGACTTCAGATTATTTTGAATCAAAGTCTGTGATAATAATTGGTGGTGGAAATGTTGCAACTGATGCAGCCCGTACATCAATCAGATTAAAAGCTGAAAAAGTTACAATCGTTTGCCTCGAACAAAAAAATGAAATGCCTGCATATGCGGATGAAATTAAAGAGGCCAAAGAGGAAGGAATAGAAATTTTAAACGGTTGGGGTATTTATGGTATTAGAGAATCAGAGGATGAAAAAAGTATAGTTGAAGTTAAACTAAAGAAATGTATAAGTGTTTTTAACGAAAGTAGAAATTTTGCACCAACGTATGATGAATCTGTTACAGATCAAATTTCAGGAGATGAAGTTATTATTTGTATCGGCCAGGAAACAGATGCTGACTTTATGAATGACGAAATCAGACAATCCATTTTTGCAAATGGAATAATCAAAGTAGATTCGGCGACAATGGAAACAAATATTGAAGGAATTTTTGCGGGCGGTGATATTGTTTCAGGCCCTGCTTCTGTTATTGATGCAGTTGGTCATGGCAGAAGAGCTGCAAGGTCTATTGATATGTTTATAGGTGGCGATGGTATTATCAATATTGATGAAGACCTTCACAAGTATAATAAAATGTATATTGGGCGAGAAGATGGCTTTAGCATTTCAGAGCGTGAAAATGTCAGTTATATTGATGCCGATAAAAGAAAATTAGACTTTAATCCGTTTGAGTTAACTTATAATGAAGATTCAGCAATTAAAGAGGGAAGCAGATGTCTTCAGTGCGATCTGCGTCTAAACTTCAGACACAATCCATTTCCACCCGAAAAGTATCTGAGGTTTAATGCCGGCAATATTGAAAATGTCCCTTCGAAGGAAGGAGTAATTCAGCTTCTTGATGAAAAAAAAGAAGTGTACAATATTAAGGGTACTGATAATATGAAGGATACATTATTGGAAATATTGAGTAACAATGAGAAAGCAAACTATTTTATTTACGAAGCTGATCCTATGTTTACAAAACGTGAGAGTGAATTATTACAGCAATATCTCCAAAAGCATGGCAAGATGCCTGATTCCGGTGATGATCTTGACGATCTTTTTTAGAAAATGATGAAAAATTCAAAAAATATAAATAACACAACAGATTGGGAAAGAAGAAGCATCATTGATAACGATCGTGTGAGCGAACAAGTTGAAATGTATGAAGAAATTGGATTTGAGGTAATGGTTAAAGATGTTGATCCTGAACATCTACCTGAAGAGTATTGCAAGGAATGCTTCATTGCAAACCCGGAGAAATACAAAATCCTTTACACACGAAAAAAGGTTGCTGAGTAGAATAGAATGTACCGCACACTATTCTAATTATAATTCAAAACATGGCAGAAACCTTACAATTAACTAAAAGACAATAAATCAATTAATACGATGTATTGCTGCATCGCTTAATAATGAAAATAATTGTCAGAAATTAAAGTTGATTTTCAGACAAAAATGTCTTATTATCCATAATAAATAATTCATGTAATGATTATATTGTCAAATATGTAAAATGAATCTACTCAATTTTGAATAGTATGAATGAACGAAGTAAAATAATTGATAAATGTAAAGAGCTTTCTTTCGATCTGAATTTTTCAAGGGCCAAAGAATGGAAAGCTGAAGAAAGTAACAGGGTTTTAGTCGGGCATATGCCGGTCTATTTTCCAAGGGAAATTGTTCATGCGGCGAACGGAATGACAGTTGGAATTTATGGTGCGGGTGACAGGAAACAGATCATAAAAGGTGATGCATATTATCAATCGTATATATGCCGTATTCCCAGGGGAATTATTGAACTTGCTTTAGATAATCACTTTGAAGGAATTGATGGTTTTATCTTTCCTGCAATTTGTGATGTTATAAGAAATCTTTCCGGAATGTTTCAGATTTTAGATAAAGGTAAGTTTGCCAGCTATTTCGATCTCCCGCAGAATTTTCAACCTGAGATTGGCGGAACCTTTTATAAAAGCGAACTTGAGCATGTTATTAAAGCGATTAAAAAAATTAACAAAGTTGAAGTAACCACCGAAGCATTAAACCATTCCATAGAGCTCTATAATAAAAACAGGGAATTAATAAAAAATATTTATGACATAAGGGAAGAATTTCCGTGGAGGTTAACAGCCGAAGAAGTTTATTATATAGTTCGTGCTGGTTTGGTTATTCCTGTTGAAGAACATAATGAGATATTGGAAAAGGTTTCTGATTTTATTCAGGAGGAAACCAGCGAACCTATGGATAAAATAAAAATACTTGTATCCGGTTCTTTCTGCGAACAACCTCCGGTTGGCTTGATAAAAACCATTGAAAATGCCGGCTGTTATATTGTGGAAGATGATTTTATGATCGGATCAAGATGGATACAGGGAGATGTTGATGCTGGTACAGATGACCCGCTCAATGCACTTGTAGAAGCATACCTTACCAAAAGCACTTTCTCCTCTTCTGTTTATGATATTGATAATCCTAAAGAAGCAAGATTGATAGAGCTTGCAAAAAAAAGAAATGTTGATGGAATAATTTTTGCCGCTCCTAGTTTCTGCGATCCCGCATTGTTGGATTTACCAATCCTTGAAAAAGCTTGTGACGAAATAAATCTTCGTTATATCAGTATTCAGTATGCAGAAAATACCGGCCAGTTTAAAAATATAAAAGAGCAGGTGGGAGCGTTTTCCGATTCAATAAAACTCTGGGGCGAAGAAGTAACAGCAGGTTAAATAAAGATCATCAATTAAAGTTGTATTAATATGTCATCAGTAGCAAAACAAAAAGCGGAAGTTAGAAAAGAAAGAAGCATGATCCTTCAGAAGGAGATGGCGGGGAAACTTTTTAAAGATTTAAGCACCGCTAAGGAAACTGGTAAAAAAGTAGTTTACACTTTTGTCCCGGGAAATCTTTCTGAGTTGATCCACGCATTTGATCTGCTGCCTGTTTACCCGGAAATCAATGCGCTTCAATCCGGTATGAGAAAAAAATCGGGCGATTACATCCGCGAAGCTGAAAAGTATGGGCATTCTGAAGATGTATGTACTTATGTTAAGTGTGATATCGGGATGATGCTTAAAGGAAATATTGGTCCCACAGGCGAAAAGATTCCTG
>CBEPPX010000107.1:0-6475 GCA_965511205.1 uncultured Ignavibacteriales bacterium
TTGCATTCAGTCTGACCATAAAATTCGTTTATGGTTAAACCCATCACTTCTTTAGCCCCAATAATATTATTTGTTTATAATCGTCCTTATCATACAAAGCAGGTTTTAGAAGCGCTAAAGCATAACGAACTTTCTGAAAAAAGTAAATTATGTATATTTTCTGACGGTGCAAAAACTCACAAAGATAAAAAAGCTGTAGATGAAGTACGAGATTATATAAGAAATGCCAATGGATTCTATGATATTATCACTAAAGAAAGGGAAGAGAATTATGGTTTAGCAAAATCAGTGATTGAAGGTGTTAACGAAGTATTTGAAACTTATGAAAATGTTATTGTGTTGGAAGATGATATTGTAACCTCACCTAAGTTTTTAAAGTTTATGAATAACTCTTTGGAATTTTATAAAGATGTATCTTCAATTTATTCAATTTCCGGATATTCATTTCCGATTAAAATTCCTCCCCAATATGATCAAGACATTTATACTTTACAAAGATCATCTTCCTGGGGTTGGGCAACCTGGAAGGATAGGTGGGAACAAGCATTGTGGGACAATTCATTTTATAAGAAGAAAATTTCCGATAATAAAATTAGAAATAATTTTAACCGTGGTGGATCAGATTTAACTCCGATGCTTGAGAAACAAGTTAATAATAAAATTGATTCATGGGCAATTCGCTGGGCATTCACACAATTTTTGAATAATGGTAATTGTATTTATCCAGTAAAGTCATTGGTAAATAATATTGGCACAAATTCTTCGGGGACAAATTTTGATAGAAAAACTACAAGATATAATGTTGAATTAGATTTTTCAGATAAAGAAATTAAAGTTGATAACATGGTTCAAATAAATGGTGATATTGAAGAGCAAGTTAGAAAGATTGTGCGCCCGGGTATATTCACTAGAATAAAAAATTATATGTTGTCCTTCCTAAAAAATAGTTAAACTCAATGTACATTATTATAAACATTCAAAAATCTATCACAATAATTTTCAGATCGTAGTTCATCCATTCTCTTCTTAGAATTATCAAGGTTCTCTTTCCTAAATTGTTCATCCGTTAAAATTTTTTTTATCAAAGCAGTCATCTCATCAACATTATGCGGATTAAAAATAAAATTATCATTTCCCATTGTTTCTGGCAAAGAAGTTACATTTGAACAAATTACGGGGGAAGAATATCTCATTGCTTCGTATAGAGGTCCGCTGCCCGCCTCATAAAGTGTTGGTATTACTACAATCGAATCAGTTTTATATAAACCAATTAAATCTTCTTCGGAAACAATTCCCAGAAACTTAACCTTTCCTTGCAGATTCAGCTTTTTAATTTCTTCACTAATTATTTGATGGTAGGCGGTTTTATTCCCAGTGCAGATAAATTGTAAATCCAAATTATCTTCAATTAGCTTTGCCATTGCCTTAATTAAGTTGATATGATTTTTATGTTTCCATGTTGCTGCAGGATATAGAAGAAACCTCTTATTTAAATCATACTTTTTGCTAAGTGTTTCTTTAGCAGTAAATTTATCTGATAAAAACCAACCTTCAGCAAAGGGGGGAGGGCAAACAGAAATTTTAGAATCATCTATTGAAAAGAACTTTAACAAATCTATTTTAATGTGATTGAACGATACTATAATATGATCCGATTCATTTATAGCACTAATGTTATTTATCTTCCTGTGCAACTTTTGTGAAGATGAAAAATATTCCGGGTAATGATATTCCTGGATATCGTGCATCGTTATAATTACAGGAACATCAGCATTGTAAATAGGTGCATATTGAAATGGCACATGCAGCAAATCGATTTGTGAACGTGTGATGTACTTTCTATAAGGATTAAAAAATATTGATAGTTTTGATAAAAGCTTTAGATGATTAGGTTTCTTAAAAGTATTCCGGTAAAGAGCAATAGCATTTGAGAGCAGGTAAGAAAATGCAAACCTAGAATTTACAAGCAGGTTTTTTCTATCAACAATATTAAACTCAATCTTAGGGCTTTTTAAAATATTCTGAAAATATTCTTCCTGGTCAGACGAAATTATGAGATGAATTTTTTCAATTTCAGCTGATTTGATGAGCAGTTTTAAAATGCCAATTGAGTAAGTGAATATTCCACCGGCTTTTAAGGAAGTGTGATGAATGTAGTAACCGATTTTCATTTAATTATCTGGGAAATTACTGAAGAAAGTAAAATATCAATCTAAACTTTTATAATAGATAAGATTTGAATTCTTTGGATCAATTCCTTCCTGTTTAAAACTAAACGTCTCATAAATATTTTTTGCAAATATATTTTCCGGATGAACCTTTAGCATGATCTTCTTAAGTCCATTTATTTTGCAAAACGCAATTGCATGATGTAAAGTCAGTGTTGATAATCCAAGTCTGGAAAATTTATCAGATATCCAGACACCGTAGGAAGGAACTTTATACCCATCATCAAAACCTCTAAGCATGTAAAACCCTACGAGTTCATCGTTAATAAAAATTCCAAAGAATTTATCGTTTACAGCATCATTAATAATTATTTTCAGGGAATTTTCTTCGAATGAAAATGGAGTAAAATACTTTGTATGGTCCTTCGGGGCATTTAATATTAATGCCGAAAGAATTGAGGCTTGCTCTGGTTGTAATTCTTTTATCTCTACATTCTTATGCATGGCTGAAGAATTTTTTTATTTGTTCTGAAATGTACTTGACGTCTTTTTCATCAAGTTCAGGATAACTCGGTAAGTTAATTCCACTTAATCCAAGACTATCTGCAACGGGGAAGGAAACACCTTCCTTATAATACATTGGCATTTGATGCACAGGATGAAAAGCTGGTCTTGTTTCAATTCCTTTTTCTTTTAGAAAATCTCTTAGTTTATCTCTTCGCTTACTATCTTCAACCATCACTGTGTACATCCAATAAGAATGAGAAATATCTTTTGCTTCTTTATGTAACTGAAGCGGCAAATCATTCAATTGATTATTGTACCAGCTTGCAATTTTTCTTTTTTGTGAGATGATATGAGTTGCATTTTCAAGCTGGGCACAACCAATTGCTGCACAGATGTTCGTCATCCTGTAATTGTAACCAACAATATCGTGAAAATATTCTTTGCCGGCAGCCAATCCCTGTCCTTTTAATCTTAGAACCAGATCATAAAGTTTTTTACTGTTGGTTGATACCATTCCACCTTCGCCCGTAGTAATTGTTTTGTTTCCAAAAAAGCTGAATGTGGAAATATCACCAAAAGTTCCGGCAAACTTGCCCTTGAATTTACTTCCAAACGCTTCGGCTGTATCTTCAATAAGGTAAATATTATTTTCCTTGCATAACTTAACAAGTTCATCCATCTCGCAAGTATCTCCGTAAAGATGAACTGCCATAACAGCTTTTGTTTTAGCAGCTAATTTTCTTTTTACATCTTCGGTATCCATTTGCCAGCTATCTTCTTTTGAATCAACAAAAACAGTAGTAGCGCCTGTATAAGTGATTGCATTAACTGAGGCGATGTAAGTAAATGTTGGTACTATAACTTCATCACCTTTTCCAATTCCCAAAGCTAGCAAAGCAGCGTGCAGAGCAACTGTTCCGTTGCTTACGGCAGCGGAATATTTAATACCAAGAAATTCTGAAAAGCTTTCTTCAAACCGGTTTATAAATTTTCCCTTTGAAGAGATCCAGGTTGAATCGAGGCACTCCATCACATATTTTTTTTCGTTGCCGGATAGTGAAGGTTGATAGACCGGATATTTTATCTTCATACTAATTTTTTAATTGTTAATCCCATAACTCCAAGCCCAGATAAATCTGTTATACCTGGGAAATATTTGAAATGTTTTGAAATGTAATATGGATCTTTAACAGTTTCCCAGTATCCTGATTTTTTCCATCTTCTTTTGTATTCATCATAAAAGCCGCTTGTAATTTCGCCGAACACTTTTTTCTCTACAATTTCAAAATTATTAAGTGAAGATAACAATCTTTCCTCAATTTTATTATCATCGTAATATCTCTGGAAAAAGAACTTCCCTTTAGTTTCTTCCCGGTTGAGGTTATAGATGTCTTTGGATATTAATTCTTCTTCGTAATCTTTTTTTACAGGGAAAGTTAAGATGAGCAGACCACTCGGTTTCAGCACTCTCCACATTTCGTGAATAACTTCTGAATCGCTGCTGTTATTTACATGTTCAATAACACTAATTGAAATAATTCTATCAAAATTATTATCCGGGTAGTGCATTTTTTTTGCATCGAGGCATTCAGTTAAATAATTTCCAGAAAATTTGATTTTGTTTGCAAGTGATTTTACATTCTGCAAATCCTCTTTATCCGGATTGATGTAGTGATAGTTGCAATTATTATTTGCTGATATAAAAAATCCAAAAAGATAAGGAGATGAAACATCTAAAATGTTTTTATTATCAATATTACCTATGTGGGAATGCGCAAAATCGTATTCAAAATAACGTACAATAGAAACAGGATTAAAAAAGAGTTTAAGAGAAAGTTTACCTTTTAATAATAACCTAAATGCTAAATTAAATCCAAACTTGGCAAATATTTGCCCGGGCAAACTTCTATTCCTGGCTTTCCTCCCGTAATAAAATGTTTTGAACGGGAGTAACGGTAAAGTAAAAATTGTGTTAAGTTTCATATATTAGTTTTAAATAAATAGTATCAAATTTAATGCGAAGCATTAAACAAGCGGAATATATTTTTATAAACTAAGATCAAGAGAATTTTTAGAAAAAAATTATTCTTCTCAAATAGAATCCAAAATTTTACTCATTGCTTCACTTATTTTTATTCGATCGAACTTTACAACATTTGCCGAATCAGGTTTGAGTTTGGGATAATTTGTAAAGAATTCCTTCCCATCTTCATCATAACTAAACATCATCCCTGGATTTGATTCTTCAAGTATCCTTTTCACTTCTTCGTTATTATCTCCGTAAGCAATTATTGGTTTTCCAGCTCTCAGGTATTCAAATAATTTTCCCGGAACATGTCTTGGCTCTGTCGCACAAACAAGAAGGAAATCGGCTTTGCAGATTTCCGTTAGCATTTTTTGGTAGGGAAGAAATCCCAAATAATCCGTGTATAGATCTAACCCGGCTGATGAAATTGATTTTACTATTTCATTATCAACTGTCCCGATGAATTTTATTCTTATCTGCTTTCCGTTATCAATTTCATTTTTAACCTGCAGCCAGAGTTTTGCAGGATTTTGGTATGAAAATAAGTTTCCTGCATGAACCAGAACCTTTTCGTTGCCGGTATTTTCTTTCAATTCAATATCGTTAAAATCTTCTTCGCTGTAACCCCAGTATAAAACGTGTACTTTATTTTTTAAAAACGGATATTTTTTTTGATAATCTTCCTTCATCGTTTCTGTTACAAAAACTGCGGATGCAGCATTTTGCAATACCGATTTTTCCAAATGATTATCTATCCTAAGCGTTATGCTATTTCGCTTAAAATTTTGATAATAAGCTATATCAACCCAGGGATCGATAAATACGGGTATGTGCGGCAATTTGTATTTAACCGAAAGCTTCTTCCCGATTAAGTGCGCTGTATGAGGCGGACCAACTGAAACAATCGCATCAATTATTTCATCAGTAATAAAATCTGCAGTTCCCTTAATGGCAGGGAAGTACCATCCAATCCTTGCATCGGGTATGAATAGGTTCATTCTTATCCAGATGGAGAGACGATGAGCCATCCGCCGCGGCGGATTACTTTTTGTAGATATAGTTTCGGAAGCAATAAGTTTAGAATCTTTTCCTTTACCTGTAAATTTTTTATAAAGATTAAAAGGTTCAAATGCTTTTGTTTTTATTACTTTTAGATCTTCAGAAATTTGTTTTAGGAAGGTCTCATCTTTATCTGAAAAAGTATCATCCTCTACTGTTAAAACAACCGGTTGCCAGCCAAACTCAGGCAGATGCCTAATTATTTTAAGAGGCCATTGCAACGATGCTTTGCCAGAGGGCGGCCAGTAGTATGTAATAAATAAAACTTTCTTCATCAAATTAATCTATCCTTTTTCACCAACAAACTTTATTACCGAAGCATCTCCTATATGTTTATCTCCTTCATCTAACAAAACAGTTTCTTTCTTGAGCAGATGAAATTTAAGAGCTTTAAAATCGTATTCTAATTCTTCTTTTGAATAAAGCATCTCCTCGTTCTGTGGTCCACCTGAACTTTTTCCGAGTTGTTCCTTTTCAAATGCTTCCAAAATGATAAGCCCGGTATTTTTTAAAGAATTTACAATTCGCTTATGAACAATTTTTCTTGAACCAGGTTTTAGGTGAATGAAAATTAAACCAATTGCATCATAGCAATTTTCCCCGGGAGTAAAATCTGCAAGGTTACGTATTGCGTATTTTATATTAACATTATTTTTTTTGGCTAACCTTAATGCTTTTTCTTTTGCAGTTTGGCTAAAGTCTACAGCATCAACTT
>CBEPPX010000108.1:0-6438 GCA_965511205.1 uncultured Ignavibacteriales bacterium
GCAAGTTACGGTTTTGAAATCGTATGGGCAGTTATCTTGATTAACCTGTTCAAGTATCCTTTTTTTGAATTTGCATACAGGTACACGGCAGCCACAGGCAAAAGTATGCTTGAAGGATACAGGCATCTGGGTCAATGGGCTATTGTTACCTTTTTTACACTTACCTTTTTTACAGCAATAATAAATTTTGCTGCAGTGGTAATAGTATCTTCCGGTCTTGCTGCATTCTTCTTTAATATCCATATCGATATGCTTTACATAAGCATTGCCTTACTGGCAGTTGTTCTCCTGATGCTTTTTGTAGGACATTATGCACTGCTTGATAGAACTATGAAACTCATAATAATAATACTTAGTATAACAACCATTACAGCTTTTTTAATTTCGGTTAGCGGCGGAACAGAAATAAGCGAGGGTTTTATAACTCCTGATTTATGGGATGCTACAGGCATAGCGTTTCTTATTGCGTTGATGGGATGGATGCCGACACCTATCGAAGCATCCGTATGGCCTTCACTCTGGGCGCTTGAAAGAAGTAAGCAAACTCACTACAAACCGACCTATAAAGAATCACTCTTCGATTTCCACGTTGGATATATTGGTTCTGCAATCATGGCTCTGTTTTTCCTTGGCTTAGGTACTTTCGTTTTATACGGAACAAACCACGAGTTTTCAAATTCGAGTATCAAATTTTCTGAGCAGCTAGTTATGGTTTACTCTCATACTTTTGGAGAGTGGAGTATCCCCATTATTTCGGCAGTCGCTCTGTTAACCATGTTCTCTACAACACTTACAGTTATTGATGCATACCCCCGGACACTTGGTGGATCAATGGAACAGATATCTCCTGCAGTTAAAAAATACTCCTCAAAATTATACTGGATATGGGTTCTGTTTCTTTCTGTGTGCGCGGTGCTTATTATTGGAGTATTTACAAGCAGTATGAGAAATTTACTTGATTTTGCAACGGTAATTTCATTTTTAGCTGCACCATTTTTTGCTTATATAAATTTCAGGGTTGTAAAAAGTGATTTCCTCCCGAAGGAATATCATCCTAAAAAATGGTTAACTATTCTCAGTTGGACCGGATTAATATTCCTAATGGGATTCAGTGTTCTGTTTATAGTTTCTAAAATTATTTTGTAATTATGTTAACAATTTTTCTAGCCAGGTTTTTTTCTCTAAGAATGAATTTATATAACGAGAAGGTAGAATGAATCGGGAATAATTTTGGGTTGAGTAAATCAACTGATTTTTACTTAATTTTTTTATTCAAATAAGCATTACTAATTAAATACAGGGATGGAAATGAAGATATTATTTATGCTACTGATTGCCGGAAGTTTATTATTTACTTCGTGCAATAAAGAAGAAAAAAACCCGTTATTGGCAAAATGGGATACTCCTTTTGAAACTCCTCCGTTTGATAAAATTAAATCCGAGCATTATCTACCTGCATTTAATGAAGCAATAATAATGCATAACTCAGAAATTGATGGAATTGTTAACAACAGAGAAGATGTAACTTTTTCCAACACAATTGAGGCACTAGATTACAGCGGTGGGAAGTTAAAACAAGTTAGGCGTGTGTTTTCTGCAATGAACTCAGCAATGAGCAATGACGAGATGCAGGAAATCAATAAAGAAGTTTCTCCCATGCTTTCTGCCCACAGTGATGATATAAATTTAAACCAGGATCTATTCAAACGTGTAAGGGATGTTTATGAAAAGAAAGAAGAATTAGGATTAAATACTGAAGAAAATAAATTACTGGATAAATATTATAAAAATTTTGTGCGCGGAGGAGCTAACTTAGAAGATGATGCGAAAGAAGAATTTCGGAAAATTAATGAAGAACTTTCTTTACTTATGGTTCAGTTTGGTGAGAATGTTCTTAAAGAAACAAACTCCTTCGAGCTGGTAATTGAAAATGAAGATGATCTCGCTGATCTTCCTGAAAACTTAATTTCAGCCGCTTCCGAAACAGCTGGAAATAAAGGGTACAACGGCAAATGGGTTTTTACCATTCACAAACCAAGTATGCTTCCTTTCCTGCAATATTCATCTAAAAGAGATTTAAGAAAGAAAATTTACAGCGCCTATTTTATGAAAGGCGATAACAACAACGAACTCGATAACAAAAAAATTCTTTCGCGAATTGCAATGCTGCGATTAAAAAGAGCAAAACTGCTTGGTTACGAAACACATGCACACTATGTGCTTGAAGAACAGATGGCGCTTAATCCTGATAATGTTTACGAACTGTTAAATAATTTATGGACACCCGCACTTGAAAGATCGAAACAGGAACGAAAGGAAATGCAGCAAATAATTTATGATGAAGGAAAAGATTTTGAATTAGAGCCATGGGATTGGTGGTATTATGCTGAGAAATTGAAAAAATTAAAATATAATCTTGATGAAGAAGAATTAAGACCTTACTTCCAGCTTGAGAATGTGATTGATGGAGTTTTTGGATTAGCTACAAGTTTATGGGGAATTACATTTGAAGAGAATAATGAAATTGAGAAATATCATCCCGAAGTTAAAGTGTTTGAAGTAAAAGAAGCAGACGGTTCGCATATTGGCATACTTTATACAGATTACTTTCCACGCGAAAGCAAACGTGCGGGTGCATGGATGGATGCTTTTCGTACGCAGTATAAAAAAGATGGTGATATGATTTATCCAATTATTTATAATGTTGGAAACTTTTCAAAACCAACAGGAGATAAACCTGCTCTGATAAGTCTTGATGAAGTAAATACACTTTTTCACGAATTCGGTCATGCTTTGCATGGTTTACTTTCAAATTGTACTTATGAATTAATTTCTGGAACAGAAACACCTAGAGATTTTGTTGAATTTCCTTCGCAGGTGATGGAAAACTGGGCAGTGCATCCTGATGTACTTAAATCTTATGCTAAACATTATGAAACAGGTGAATTAATCCCGCAAGAGTTGGTTGATAAAATTCAAAATGCAAGTCTGTTCAACCAGGGATTTAAAACAGTTGAATATCTTGCTGCAGCTTTGCTTGATATGGATTGGCACACCATTACCAATCTAATTGAATATGATGCAACAGAATTTGAAAATAAATCAATGAAAAAGATTGGAATGATCCCGGAGATTTTTCCGCGTTATAGGAGCACTTATTTCAATCATATTTTTTCCGGTGATTACTCCTCCGGCTATTACAGTTACGTCTGGTCAGAAGTGCTCGATGCTGATGCCTTCAATGCATTTGAACTAACCGGGAATGTTTTGGATAAAGAGTTAGCCGGAAAATATCGCAAATATATTTTAGCTTCAGGTGGAACGGATGATTCTATGGAATTATACAAGAGATTCCGCGGACAGGATCCAAGTATTAAGCCGTTATTGAATAGGAAAGGTTTGAATTAGCAAAACCTTCAATTTAAATTGAAAAGGGCTTTGAAATTTTTCAGAGCCCTTATTGTTCTGAAAATTAGCAACTAATATCTTAGTCTAAAGTTTCCTTTACCAACTCCAATTCACTCCCTTGCGGAACACGGGTAATTACAGATCTGTTTAACAGATCAATTGAAATTGAAATTGATTTACCCATTTCGTTATTAGTTACAATCCCAACTACTCCTTCAAAGGGACCATTTTTTATTTTCACTTTTGTTCCGGAAACAATTCCGTTGTAAACTATTATCTCTGATTTAAGGGATAACATTTTTCTAATGTTATCAATTTGCCACTCTGGAATAGATGCGGGATGCCCGCCATCAAAAACACATCTAACAATGGATGGCTGCTCCACTGAAGCAAGCCGTTGGTTTTCGGTAGCATAAATAAAAATATATCCCCTTATAA
This sequence comes from uncultured Ignavibacteriales bacterium, assembly GCA_965511205.1. Taxonomy (GTDB): domain Bacteria; phylum Bacteroidota; class Ignavibacteria; order Ignavibacteriales; family Ignavibacteriaceae; genus JAZGGS01. The sequence continues at coordinate 3,847 of CBEPPX010000108.1, forward strand.
GCGGTTCTGTAACTTTCTTTTTCCTGTCACTCCACTGTTTCAATCTAGTAATTGTGGGCAGGTAATGCTCGACTTCTACCCCGGCAAGTTGTTGGCTGGCTTTAAATTCACTCCTTGGTTTTGTGTAAAGTGCAAACCAAATTTTTTCATTATTCCTATTTTTAATCATCTGCAAAAATAACTAATCGATGCTAATTGGAGTATTAAAAAATTTTTGATAATAACCTATGCCAACAAAAAATGTTTATTCAGAAAGTGACAAATAAATTTAAAGTAGAACTGGGATAATTAATAATACTTTATACTAACCTTTATACTTTCATCCCTCCCCTTATCATCCAGGCAGGTGATTTTTAATTCTTCGGTTTCTGGTTTTAGAAATATTTTCTCACCGGGTTTAGTCATTGCAAAATATTTATCGTTAACAAACCAGTAATGTGTATTTACTCTTCCATCCGATGCTGCTAAAAGAACTATTTCCTGTTCCGAGTTTTCTTCAATTAGGTATTCATAATCTTCAGTTGGTGAAAGAATTCTTGGACCCTTTTCTGAAAATTTTGCGTTGCAGTTACGATTATGCGGGGGTGGAGTACTAAAGTTGTAATTGTTTTCTGCAAACCATACTGTAAGTTCGGGTTGATAAATGGAATAGACAACTTTATTGTAGTTATTTTGGGGTAAGCATTCAGTACAATATTGAATTGTTTTATCAAGATTTACATAAACAGGTTTATGAATATTACACACTTTATTATGTGATTTATCTTGAATTGCCAAATCATCGATAACTTTTTTACAATACTGTGTTGGAAGTAAACCACTTTCAATACAAACTTTCCGGGAAAACAAATCTTCAGGAATATCAAACCATTTTTCATCAGCATCATAATCAATAGCATTAAAAAGATCGAAGAGAAGCGGCACAGCAACTTCTGCGCCTGATAGATTTGGTGAACCTCTACCGTTAAAGTTCCCAATCCAAACCCCTATGGTGTAATTTGGATTGAATCCAATTGCCCACGCATCGCGCTTTCCATAAGAAGTTCCCGTCTTCCAGGCAAACCTGGGCAGCTTAGAATAGTTGGATAAATTAGCAACATCACTTCTGTTCATTCCCGATAAAATATCTGCTATTAAATAGGATGAAGCTCTGGTAAAGATTTCCGTTCCATCCTGGAATTCAGAATCACTTTGGTCATAAACTAAAGGATATAGTTTACCTCTTCTCGCGAAGGAGGAAAACAATCTTGTAAGTTCTTCGAGAGTTACTCCGCAACCGCCGAGAATGAGTGAAAGTCCAAGTTTATCCTTTTGCTCTTGTATCTTTTCAAAGCCGCAGCTTTCCAATAGATTAATAAAATTAGTCGAGCCTGTACTTCGTAGCAAACTTACTGCGGGAATATTTAATGAGTTCACAAGTGCAAATTCTGCGGATACATTTCCGTAAAATTTCATATCATAATTCTCTGGCTGGTAGCCGTTAAAATCTATTGGAATATCTGCAAATTTTACTTGCGGTGTTAGCGTTCCGTTATCAAAAGCAGATGCATACAAAGCTGCCTTCAAAGTTGAGCCCGGGGACCTGACAGCAGTTATGCCGTTCACTTGACCAAATGAACCATCATCATAAAAATCTGCCGAGCCGCAATAACCAACAACCGAAGAATTTTTGTTATCAACAATAAGCACCGCACCGTTGGTTATTCCTTTATAGAAAATTCTTTTTACATGTCTTAATAATAAATTCTCAGCTGTTTGTTGAATTGAAAGATCGAGTTTAGTTTTAATTTTATTTTTATTATATCGTTCCTTTATAAAATAACAGAAATGTGGTGCAAGAGTTGGAATTTCAAATCTGTTCGTTTCAACCGGTTCCTCGAGAGCGTCGTTAAGGTCTGACTGTGTAAATAGATTTTCATTCTTAAATTTAGTTATCCAGTAATTTTTCTTTTTTATTATTTCATCATTCGATCTATCCAATCTTAGGGAATTAGGATCATTAGGGATTACTGCCAGCAAAATTGATTGCGCAAGACTCAGCTTGTCCGGCGGTCTGTCAAAGTAAATGTAGGAGGCAGATTTAACTCCCTCAATATTTCCACCAAAAGGCAGCAAGCTTAAATAAATTTCAAGTATCTCTTTTTTTGAATATCGAAGTTCCAGCTGAAATGCTCTGAACACCTCAATTATTTTGTTCCAGTAAGTTCTATCTTTTGGCTCCAGTAAGCGAGCGACCTGCATAGTAATTGTAGATGCACCGGAAATTTTTTCACCATGTGTAAGATTTTTGAATAGAGCACGAACAATAGAAACAGGATTTAGCCCAAAGTGCCACTGAAACCAACTATCTTCCTTATCAATAATTGATTTTATTAGTTCAGGAGAAACTTCCCCCAATTCTGTTTTTAACCGCCATTTATCATCATCGGTTAGGTATGCAGTAAGAAGTGTCCCATCGTTTGCCAGTATTTCTTTTGAGTATTCTTTTTGTTCGGGAAGCGGGAAGAGCAAATCCAGCACAACAAACAAAATCAGTATTGTAAAAACAATCTTTACCGTATTATGATATTTTATAAGTAGTTCAAAGTACAT
>CBEPPX010000109.1:0-6429 GCA_965511205.1 uncultured Ignavibacteriales bacterium
TTATTCCAGATATGCCATTAATTTATTCCGGACAGGAAGCGGGATTAAATAAGAGACTGGAGTTTTTTGATAAGAATACTATTGATTGGAAGGAACATAAATTTCAAAAGCTATACTCACAACTTATTAAGCTAAAAAGTAATAACGAAGCCTTGCTAAACGGTGAAAGTGGGGGCAAAATTGTATGGGTAAATAGCACAGATAAGAAAAACATACTTTCTTTTACAAGAGCAAAAAACAAAGATAAAATATTTGCAATCTTTAATTTCTCAGAAAAGAAAATTGAGTTTGATCTTGATAGCAAAACAATAGGTGGTGCTTATAAAAATTACTTTACCGGCAAGATTGAAACTTTTTCAAATAATGAAAAATTTAATCTTGAACCCTGGAAATTTAAAATATTTGTGAAGTAGTAATCTAAACCGGATCAATCTCAACAAACAATATCTCTATGCTAAGCTTTAGTAATTGGTCCAAGATGATTACAACTAAATTGAACTTTTTCCACCCACAATAATTAGCACTTAGACATATTGGATGTGTGGAAAATATTTAGTTATATTACTCAGTCTTTATGCTATACTAAGTTGCATCTCTATTTCATCAATCTCAAATATAATTCAAGCATAAATATTTAAAATTATTTAAGTATTAGGACTAAATTGAATAAAATAAATACACCTGGCGATAATCAAGCACTGGAGGAAGAAAATGAACGTCTTCGTTCTTCGGTAGTAGAATTATCTATTCTAAATGATATTGCAACAACAATATCATCAACACAGGCGGTTGAACAAATTGTTGACCTGATTGTTAAAAAATGTGTTAAACATCTTAATGTTGAGCAAGGTGTTGTAATGCTGCTGGATGAAAAAGATAAGGAGAATCCCTTTCATACAATGATACGGAAGCAGGACAGCAGGATGAGCTTGCTTCCATACAGGTTGGATAATCATTTAACCGGATGGATGCTTAAAAACCGGGCGCCGCTATTAGTAAATAAATTAAAAGAAGATGATCGATTTAAAGACCTAATTGATGCAACAACTCCTATAAATTCATTCCTTGCAGTTCCGCTTAATGTAAAAAGTAAGATGATGGGTGTGCTTACAGTTTTTAATAAACATGCTGCTGAAAACTTTACACCAAGCGATCAAAAACTACTCTCAATTATTGCATCACAATCTGCACAGATAATTGAAAACGCCCGGCTCCTTGAAGAAGAACGAAACCTACGAGTAATGCAAGAGGAAATGAAGTTTGCAAGGCAAACACAATTGAATCTTTTACCAAAAGAAATACCAAAAATTCCTGGTTATACTATTGCTGCAAAAACCATTTCGGCAACCGAAGTTGGCGGCGATTATTATGATTTTATAAAAATTGATGAGGAACATTCTGCATTTTGTTTGGGAGATGTAACCGGCAAAGGAATGCCGGCAGCTATGCTTATGGCAAATATCCAGGCAACATTAAGAGCACAATTTCTAAGTGGTTCCTCATGCACGGATTCCCTCGTAAATTCAAATAATTTGCTTTGTGCAACCACCGAGCCAACAAAATTTATAACCTTGTTTTTAGGAATCTTCAATACTGAATCCGATGAAATAATTTTTAGCAATGCTGGTCATGATCCTCCATTACATTTTGCTGGTAGCGAGATTAACAAATTGGAAACTGGTGGAATGCTACTAGGTGCATTCCCTGATTCGCAATACGAGCAAGAAAAAGTAATTATGAAACCGGGTGATCTTCTATTTTTATTTTCGGATGGAATAACAGAAGCTATGAATGAAGATAACCAAGAATTCGGCGAAGAGAAATTTATAGATATTATAAGCGACTACAAAAATGCTGATCCCGAATTGATAATTGATAAAATAATTTCTGCAACAAGAGTTCACGCAGGAAATACCCCTCAATCTGATGATATGACTTTGATGATTATTAGAAGAGTTTTGGAATGATCGGTAAAACAAAATCACATTATAAAATATTAGAGAAACTTGGCGAAATAAATTGCATAAGCATTTTTACCTGAAATATTATCTTTTCGTATTCATCTTTGTCCTTGCTGGACAGTCTCAAAATATTATTGCACAAACTGATTCAATAATAATTGAGCACATCTCCACAGAGCAAGGGCTTTCTCACAGACATGTTCATTGTGTTATGGAGGATAGTTACGGCTTTTTATGGATTGGTACAGATGATGGTTTAAATCGTTACGATGGCTATGAATTTATTGTTTATAAAAACGATATTGGGGATACAACCAGTCTTAGCAGTCCGATTATTAGCGTATTAACAGAGGATGAGAAGGGAAATATTTGGGTTGGAACTCCTAACGGATTAAATCTTTATCAGCGTCACACGGATTCGTTTGTTCGTTATACTCACGATCCTGAAAATGAATACAGCATTAGTAAAAATGACGGTATTGACGCATTACTTATCGATCGTCATAATTCCAATTATATCTGGATTGGAACTGATGGCGGTGGATTGAATTTATTCGATATTGACTTACAAAAATTCTATAGTATTAAACACAATCCTAACAATTATAATTCTCTTAGTGGAGATAATGTACAGACACTTTTTCAAGACAGCTTCGGTGATTTTTGGATTGGGACTGGTTCTTCAGGATTAGATAAAATAAATTTATCTGCAATCCCCATTGCAAGTGAGGGCAAATATGATGTTAGTAGATTCAACTCAATAGCATTTGAACATTTTTTGAATGAGCAGGAAGATAATGAGGAACCGCAATCTGCACGGGTGTATAATATTTATGAAGATAGAGCACGAACTTTATGGGTATTATTAAGTAGTTCACGCGTTCTTAATTTTAATAGAGAAAAAAATAAACTAATCCCCAGCCCTCTTTTCATTGAGCAAAAGTATAAACATTTTCACGAAATGTTAGAAGATCGTAAAGGGGTGTTATGGTTTAATGCTCATAACCAGGTGTTTCAATTAGATCGGAATACTAATAAAATCAAAGAGTATAAATTAAATAAGGAGGGAACTAGAAGTAGTAATAACCAGGGATTATGTGAAGATAATGCCGGGAATATTTGGACTGCGACCTGGGATGGAATAGTCAGGCTTAACCGGAATAAACCATTATTTGAGCATTATTCTCACAATGTTGATGACGCTTCTCTGCCCGCTAGTTATTATATGTATGCAATTTTGGCTGATCGATTAGGAAAAGTCTGGATTGGTACCTACAGCGGTTTATTGTTAATGGAGAAGGATATAAATGGGTCTGTGAGGTTTATAAACTATTCTGAAATTCATCAAATTAATAAAGGGTCTGTATTTTCATTAATTGAAGATAATAAAGGATCAATCTGGGCTGTAATAGGATACACCCTGGTCAGAATCGATTCAAGAACAAATTCGATTGTTCAGTATAAAAACAATCCCGAAAATACTAACGCATTAAGTTTTCAAAAGAAACTAGGTAATGGAGGATCTAAGAACTTGCTTATAGATAATGCTGAAAATTTGTGGATTTCTACCTGGACTGGTGGAATTTCAAAAGTAAGTTTGAAAGAACTCTACACAACAAATAATCTTCGCGAAGTTACGTTCTCTAACTATTTTAATGATCCTGATGATCCGGCTAGCTCAATTCTTAATTTTATTCAAGATAGATTCGGCAATTTATGGATATGCACTCGTTCTGGGGGTTTAATTAAGTTTGATCCTGAAACAGAATTATTTATAAACTACAAACAGGAACTAAACAATCCTAGAAGTCTCAATATCAACTGGGCCCTCACAGCTCACGAAGATAAAAAAGGAAATATCTGGATTGGTACCTATGGTGGCGGACTGAATAAGTTTGATAGGGAAACAGAATCATTCACTCATTTTGGTATGAAAGATGGTTTACCAAGTGATATCATTAGGGGAATACTTGAGGATGATAATGGTAACCTGTGGATATCTACTCATAGTGGAATTACAAAGTTTAATCCTGAGAATAATAAGTTCAGGAACTACGATATTGAGGAAAATGAAGTTTCCTTTCGCGATACACTAACTGGCAAAATGTACTTTGGAAACGATGTAGGATTTAATACTTTTCATCCGGATAGTGCTAAGGAAAGCAGTAATGTACCACCGATCATAATTACAAAATTCACCAAGTATTCTGATGAGAATAATGGAGAGCAAATAATCGATCGTACTATATCAGCAAAAAATAATTTTGAGCTGAGTTATAAAGATGATATAATTTCATTCGAATTTGCAGCCTTGAGTTTTAATGAGAATAAGTGTGAGTACTCATACAAGCTGGAAGGATTTAATAACAACTGGATTAATATTGGAACAAAGCGGGAAGTCACTTTCACAAACTTAGACCCCGGTAATTATGACTTTAAAGTGAAAGCATGCAACGAGGATGGTATTTGGTGTGAAAATTTTGCTTCGCTTCAATTTTATATTTCACCCCCCTGGTGGGCAACGTGGTGGGCCTATTCTTTTTATATATTTTGTTTTGTTGGCATATTAGTCGGGCTTAGGAGATTTGAACTAACTCGTAGAAAAGAAAAAGAGGATAGAAGAATACTTGAGTTAGCGAATGAAAGAAAAACAAAAGAGCTTGAACAAGCCCGCAAACTGCAGCTCTCAATGCTTCCTAAAGAAATTCCTTGCCTGCCAAATCTTGATATTGCGGTGCATATGAAAACAGCTACTGAAGTAGGTGGAGACTACTATGATTTTCGCAAAACTGAAGATGACACTTTAACGGCAGCGTTAGGTGATGCAACCGGGCACGGAATGAAAGCTGGTATGATGGTAAGCATATCAAAAGGATTGTTCCAGAATCTGGCAGAGCAGCCAGATCTTAAGTATGTTATTTCACAATTTAATTCTTCCATTATTTCAATGAAGCTGCAGCCAATGTTTATGTCACTTACTTTCATCCGGATTAATAACAACCAGCTTCAATTCGTCGGTGCAGGAATGCCACCGATGCTATTTTACCAGAGTAAAACAAATAGCATTAAGGAAATTGAATCGAGCGGTCCGCCTCTAGGAGGATTCCTAAATTTCGATTATAATATGTGTAATTATAAACTTTCATCTGGTGATGTTATTGTATTAATGAGTGATGGATTTGCAGAAAGAATGAACGCAAGCAAAAAAATATTTGGCTGGAATAAAGGAAGAGAATTGCTTGCAGGAATTAATGGTTCAACATCAGATGAAATAATTAAAGAATTTGAAAAAGCCAGTGATGAATGGGGAGGAATTAGACCACAGGATGATGATATAACTTTTTTAGTTATGAAAGTGAAATAGTATTTATAATCAGATAATTAAACAGGAGAAAACAAATGAAAGTAACTACCAAAGATTTTGATAATGCGGCAGTAATAAGTTTAGAAGGCGAGATGATGCTTGGTTATGAAGCAGAGGACTTCCACGCTGCTATTAACAATTCTCTAGAAAAAAACAAAAAGAAAATAGTAATTGATTTAAGCAACCTCAAATTTATATCGAGCTGGGGAATTGGAATACTTATATATGGTTATACTACTGTAAAAAATAAAGATGGAAATTTTTCTATTGCAGCAGTCCCGGATATCGTAAGCGAGTCTTTAAAGAAGACAAAATTAGATACCATCTTTAATAGATATGATTCTGTTGAAGAAGCACTGAAAAAATAAATTCAGAATAATTGAAATATAGTATAATTTTTTAAATCTAGTGTTTGTTGTCATTTTAATAAAAGGAGGTTTAAATGAAATCACTTAGCTGTAACCTTTCCTTCATTCTGCTTAGTGCTCTATTTTTTTATGTTCCCTTCATATCAGCACAATTAGAAACAAACAAGGAAACTGTTAGGCAAATGGTTGGGGCTGTAAATACAAGAGATTATGAAGTAATGGATGAACTCTTTATTCCGGATTTTGTTAGACATTGCCAGGCTACTCCAGATGTTAATATAAAAAGCCTCGAAGAAATGAAAGAATTTCTTAAAGGTGATTTGAAAGTGTTTCCTGACTCACATATCGATATTAAGATGCTAATCGCTGAGGGAGATTTGATCGCTGGTCTTTTTACATTTGTAGCTACACAAGAGGGTGCTATGGGTCCATTCCCTGCGAGCGGGAAAAAGCTGGACCTAAATTATCTTGGTATTATGCGGTTTGAAGATGGTAAAATTGCTGAGATGTGGGTTGAGTGGGATAACCTTACAATTCTAACTCAATTGGGTCATTTCCCTCCAGAAAAGAAAATGGAAGACTAAGCAATATTAATCAGTTCCCTAGAAACATGGATTATCATTAATTGATATGAGTATGATAAATAAAGCAATATTACATTATAAAATTCTTGAGAAACTTGGCGAAGGCGGAATGGGTGTGGTTTATCTCGCCAAGGACACAAAACTGGAACGCA
>CBEPPX010000110.1:0-6424 GCA_965511205.1 uncultured Ignavibacteriales bacterium
GTTGTTGAAATTTTAGACAAAGCTTTAATAATAAAAACTAAAGAATTGGAAGAGATAATTTCACTTGAGAATGACCAGGTTTATATTTTTGATGGGGGAATTCTTCCTACAAAATTTTTAGAAAACATTGGAATTAAGATTACAAAGAAATTTGGAGAAGCAATTCTTCAACACCAAAAATAAATAACAAGAGAACTAGATTAGAATTTATCATTTTAAAATAATCCTGGTAATTATTATTAACTATTACAATACTTTTGCTCAGCTATCACCCGGGGATCTTACAACTGCGCACGCTAGTCTGGAAGGATTGAGTAATTGCACAAGCTGCCATATACTCGGCGAACAGGTTCATAACGAAAAATGTCTCGATTGCCATACTGAGATAAAATCGCTTCAAAAATCTAATTCAGGTTATCATTCAAATTCGGAGGTTACAAGTAAAGATTGCGCAAAATGCCATAGCGAACACAATGGAAGAAAATTCAGAATAGTTAACTTCGATCCGAAATCATTTAATCATGATAAATCTGGTTATAAATTAACAGGTAAGCACGAAAAAGCTAAATGTGAAACATGCCATAAAGCAAAATTTATTTCCGATACTGAATTAAAAAAACGCAAGGGAACATACCTTGGATTGAATACAAATTGCTTCTCTTGCCACGAAGATTATCATCAAAAAACACTAGGTGATGATTGCTCAAGCTGTCATAACACAACAGCATTTAAGCCGGCGGAAAAGTTCGATCATAATAATGCAAGATTTAAATTAAGCGGATCGCACGTAAAAGTAAGCTGTATAAAGTGCCATAAAAAAGGAGAGAAGAACGGGAAAGAATACCAGGCATTTAAAAATATTTCATTCTCAAGTTGCGCATCCTGTCACAAAGATGTGCACGAAGGAAAACTAGGTGCTGATTGTAAATCTTGCCATGTTACAACAAGTTTTAAGTTAATTCATGGAAAAAAATTCAACCATGATAAAACCGATTTTCCTTTAATTGGCAAACACGAGTCGGTTAGTTGTAACAATTGTCATAATAAAAGTCTTAATAGAACACTAGATACTTATAAATGTACAGATTGCCACGATGATTATCATAAAGGAGAATTAATAGTTGGAAATGAAGTAATAAATTGTAGTGACTGCCATAACGAGTTTGGATTCAGACCTTCATCTTTTAGCTTGGAAAAACATAATGAATCTAAATTTCAACTTAAGGGTGCTCATATTGCAACTCCCTGCCAATCCTGCCACCTAAAGGAAAATAAATGGACGTTCAGGAAAATTGGAACAACCTGTGCAGATTGTCATGAAAATATTCATGGTGAATCTTTAAAAACTGAGTTTCTTCCCAATGGCAATTGCGAGGAATGTCACAATATTGAAAGATGGAACACTACTAGTTTTGATCATGATCGAACAAAATTTAAAGTAGAAAATAAACACTCCCAACTAACATGTATTGCTTGCCATCGTAAAGAAGATGACGGCAGTGGAAAGTTATTGTTTAACAAGCTTAAGGGTGAATGTGTAAGCTGCCATAACGATTTTCACCGTGGTCAGTTTGCCGAATACGGAGAGACGGGCTGTATAAAATGTCACTCACCGGAAAGCTGGAAGGCAGATAATTTTGATCATAATACAACCAGGTTTTCATTAAAGGGAGCTCATCAAAAAGTTGACTGCAACAAATGCCATCCTACTGTTGAAAAAGATGGGTATAAATTTATAAAATATAAAATTGAAGAGTTTAAATGCGCTGCTTGTCATTCATAGTTATATTATTCGGAATAACGGTTAATCTTTACTCGCAGGATCCGCACGGTGATGATTTTGACCTCGATTGTGAAACTTGCCATGAAACCGAAAGCTGGAATGTAGATCCTCTTAAAATAGAGTTTGATCATAGCAGTACAAAGTTTGAATTAACCGGGCAGCATCAGGCAGCAGATTGCAGAAGTTGCCATACAACTTTAGTTTTTTCATCAAGCGATCAGGATTGTATTTCCTGTCATACTGATCTTCATAAAGGATCTGTTGGTAAGGATTGCTCTAAGTGCCACACTCCCAATTCATGGATTGTTGAAGATATAAACAATATTCATCAATCAGGAAGATTTCCTCTTTTAGGAAAACACCAGGTTACAGATTGTGTTGAGTGCCATAGCGGTTATGTTGATCTTAATTTTGAACCATTAAACACAGATTGTTATTCTTGTCATTCAACAGACTATCTTTCCACAAGTTCACCAAATCATACAAATGCGGGTTTTTCAACCGATTGCCAGGATTGTCATCCCATTAACGCATTTTCCTGGACGGCGATAAATGTAGTTCATGATTTTTTCCCCCTGGTTGGAGGACATAGTATTTCGGATTGCTTTGCCTGCCATCAACAAGGCGGAGGTTTCAGCGGTCTATCAAGTGATTGCTATTCATGCCATCAGCAGGATTATGAAGCGGTAACTGATCCAAATCATGTTCTTGGAAATTTTCCAACAGATTGCTCGCAGTGCCACACTATAAATGCGTGGATTCCTGCTAACATAGATCATAATGCAACTGCGTTCCCTCTAACAGGCAAGCACATCAATGTTGATTGTTCACAGTGCCATTCTAATGGTTATGCAGGAACACCAACTGATTGCTATGCTTGTCATCAATCTGATTATGAAAACGTTAGTGATCCGAACCATATTACTGCCGGCTTTTCAACTGATTGTTTGGAATGCCATACAACTGCCGGTTGGGACGGTGCCAGTTTTGATCATAACATAACAGCTTTTGAATTGACAGGCGCTCATATAGGTGTAGATTGCCTGAACTGTCACGCTAACGGATTTACAGGAACCCCAACAGACTGTTTTAGTTGCCACGAAAATGATTATAACAATTCAACAAATCCAAATCATATTTCTGCACAATTTCCAACTAATTGTGAGGACTGTCATTCAACAAATGCATGGCAGCCGGCAACATTCGATCATGATGGATTGTACTTCCCTATTTACAGCGGAGAACATAATGAAGAGTGGACTGTATGTACTGATTGTCATAACGTGCCATCGGATTATTCTGTGTTTACCTGTATCGATTGTCATGAACACAACCAGGTGGATATGGATGATAAACACAGCGGGATTAACGGCTATATTTATGCCAGTACAGAATGTTTTGCCTGCCATCCCGACGGAACCAAAGGATCCGGGTTCGATCATGGTCTTTCAAACTTTCCACTGACAGGTGCTCATTTAACTGTAACTTGCGATGACTGCCACCAGAGCGGTTATGCGGGTACACCAACTGAATGTCTTGCGTGCCATGAAGCAGACTTTAATAATTCTAAAAACCCTAATCATTCGGCATTAGCTTTATCCACTGATTGCGAAACTTGTCATTCAACCGAACCGGAATGGCAGCCTGCGTTATATCCGGATCATAACTTGGTTTATGATTTGCTTGGCAGACATCTGGAAATTGCGAACGATTGTGATGCTTGCCACAACGGTGAATACAATAATAATTTAAGTACTTGTTTTGAATGTCACGAAGGTGCATTTAACAATTCAACAAATCCTGAACATGTTTCTGCGGGACTTTCCACCTTATGTGAAGACTGTCATAACTCCATTGCGTGGATACCGTCAACTTTCGATCATACTGCTGCTGGTTTTGAATTATTAGGTGCTCATGCTACAATTCAATGTTCGAATTGTCATCAAGGTACAACAACAGGTTTACAATCAGATTGTTTTTCGTGCCACGAAGATGATTACAATTTAGCTCCTGAGCATACTACTTTAAATTATCCTACTAACTGCGAGATTTGTCATAACTCAGTTGCCTGGGCGGAAGTAATATTTGATCATGCAAATACAAACTTCCCGTTAACAGGTGCACATACTTCACTTAATTGTGATGACTGCCATAGTGCAGGTTATACCGGGACTTCAACTATTTGCTATGATTGTCATCAAACAACATACGAGCAAACTACAAACCCGGATCATGTAACTTTATCACTCTCAACCGATTGCGAAACATGTCATACAACAGATCCAAACTGGGAACCTGCTACTTTTCCCGTACATAACAATTACTTTGAATTGCTTGGAGCTCATGCTTCTATAAATAATTGCGACGACTGCCACAACGGAAATTTTAATAATACACCAAATACTTGTATGGGATGCCATGACGATGATTACAATAATACTAATGATCCACCCCATCTATCTCTGGGTTTCCCAGAAGACTGTTTAATCTGTCATGATATGAACGGCTGGGTGCCTGCTGCATTTGATCATGCTTTTTATCCAATTTCAAATCATCACGATGAGGTGAATTGTAATGAATGTCATTCTCAGACAAATTATCAACCACAATGTATGAGCTGCCATGAAGATGATTTTTTTGAAGAACATAATGCAGGTGATCCCACTGACTGCTGGAGCTGCCATACCACTTTTGATTGGAGTACGGGCTTAAGAAAATCACAAATGCAAAATGCTCATTAAAATATGAAGAGGATTTTATACATATTATTCTTAATGCTTTCTGTGAATTTACTTGCGCAGACTCAGCGTGATACTTTAATTACGGGGACAGTAAGTTTTATTTCATCCCAGAATGTTTATGTTAAATTTGATGAGACCAATGGTATAGAGAACGGCGACACTTTATTTATGAAGGATGGCGCGACTCTTACTCCTGTTATTTTAGTAAATCATAAATCTTCCACCTCTTGTGCGGGAATTTCACTTAATGGAACAACTTTTAAAGTAAATGACCAGCTCTATGCTATTGTTGAAGTAGTAGTTGAAGAAGAAATAGTAATAGATGATTCAACCAAAAATCTTTTGCTGGAAGAAAACTTAGCTTATCAACCGTTAGTAAAAACTTCTCCTCCTGAATTTGAACCAAATGTAACCGGAAAATTTTCTATTCAATCATATTCAAATTTTACAAACAGCAATAGCAGTTACAATTACCAGCGGTGGAGATATACCTCCAAACTAAAAGCTGAACATATCGGCAGTTCTGGTTTTTCTTATTCGCACTATTTTAATTTTGCTTACCGCGCGGATGAATGGGACCAGGTTTCTAATTCTTTTGGCAATACATTACGTATTTATGATCTTTCTGTTAAATATAGTTTTGATAAAACCGCTTCAATTGTACTCGGTCGTCATCTTAATAGTAAAATTTCTAACATCAGCGCTGTTGATGGAGTGCAATTTCAAAAATCCTTTTCTGATTGGTCTATCGGATTAGTTGTCGGTTCGCGTCCCGATTTTACTGATAATATGAATCTAAATACAAAATTGTTTGAATATGGTGGTTATTTAAACAAGTTTGATTCTATCGGCACAGGAACAATGGAAAACACCCTTGCTTACTTTGAGCAAACTAACAATTTTAAAACCGATCGAAGGTTCGTTTATCTTCAACATAGTAATTCAATTATTCCATCTGCAAGGATTTTCCTTTCAACAGAAATTGATCTGTTTAAAAAGGAACTTGGTAAACCTAAAGGAGATTTTTCATTCACAAGCTTTTTTGTTTCAACTAACGTAAGACCGAGTAATGTTTTTTCACTTTATCTTTCATACGATGCACGAAAGAACGTAATTTATTACGAAACATTTAAAAGCTTTGCAGACAGCATCTTTGAAAATGAAACCCGCCAGGGATTTAGAACAAGGTTAACTTTAAAACCGATCGGCCGCCTCTACGTTGGAGCAAATTACGGCTACAGGTTCCGGCAGGGTGATGTTAAGCCCTCGCATAATTATGGAGCTTATATTACTTATTCTTCCATCCCGGTTATAGAACTAAGCTCTACAGTTTCTATCACCAAACTGAGAACAAACTATGTTGATGGAACTATTTTAGGAGCAAGGTTATCAAAGCCAATAACTTCCGGGCTCGATTTTTCCGTGATGTATAGGAATACAAACTACAAGTTCTCATCAAACATTGATGATCTTCGCCAGCACTCTGTATCAGTTAATTTAATGATAACGCTTCTCAGACCTGTATCCATCAATCTTGCGTACGAAGGAATATTCGAATCAGTCAGAACTTCCGGAAGATTACTGATGAACCTTTCGCTAAGGTTTTAATTTCAATAGGAAGCATCTCAATTTATTTTTAATACGGGTTTAAAATAGAAATGCTATATCTGAGTGGGAGACTATCTTAATTTCTTCTTCCAGTGGTAATATAGAACAACAAAAAAAATTTGGAACAAGATAATCTCAGATTTCACCGATTCAGAAACCACCGTATAAGCAAAGTAATCATTTGAACGATTATAATTCTTCCGGTTATTATTGTTCACCAATCAATTAATAATTTTGCAGGATTTTGGATTATTGATATTTTTTTCTCTAATTTGAACTGTCGCTATCAGTA
>CBEPPX010000111.1:0-6386 GCA_965511205.1 uncultured Ignavibacteriales bacterium
GAATACGAAAAAATAATTACTGAACCTAAAGATACTGCAGTGATAAGCCCTGTTGAAGCCAAAGTTGTGCATATTGGAAATATAGACTCAAAAGCTATGCTTATATCTAAGAATAACAAAGAAATCCGATTAGAAGAACTTATTGGTAACTATGCCAGCCAATTTTCAGGTGGGAAATTTATTAATTTTTATCTACGCCCGTCTAATAATCATTTTTGGGTTACTCCATATGATGGAATGTTTACATACACACAAAAGAATGAAGGAAAATCGTGGTTACCGGTATACACAGGATTAGAAAATGTATTGGGAATAGAAATGTTTAGTAAAGCAGTAAAAAAGAATGCTTCAATTGGATCTATTTTTCAAACTGAAGATTTTCAAATAGCTATGATTGCAGTTGGATCATTAAATGTTAATAGAATTCATACTGACTATGAGGAAATGCAGAATTATAAAAAAGGGACACCTTGCGGATATTTTAGTATAGGATCTAGTATGCTACTGTGCTTTCCAAATAATTTGAAAATTTTAGTTAAAAAAAATTACGATGTTAAAATCGGTCAGAGGATACTTATTTGAAAAAATACGAATTAAAATTTTATCCTGATCCAATACTTAGAAAGATTGCTTCACCCATACATCAGGTTAACGATACAATTCGCCATTTGATTAAAAAAATGTCGAAAATTATGTATAGTCGTAAGGGTATAGGGCTAGCAGCATCACAGGTTGGAATACTGTATAGGGTTATAATTGCAGATATCGGGGAAGGATTGATCTCAATGATAAATCCTGAAATCCTAACTAGCTTTGGTGAAGATTTCATGGAAGAAGGATGTTTAAGCTTACCGGAAACAGTAGTTAATGTTAAAAGGCGGCAGTCCGTCTTTGTTCGTTATTTGGATAAAAATGAAAAAGAATCTGAATTAGATGGGCTTACTGCACGAGTTATTCAACATGAAATTGATCATTTAAATGGAGTCTTGATTATTGACTATGCTTCCTTAACGGATAGATTAAAATTACAAGTAACAAACAAATTGAAAATATGAATATCAGCAAAAATCTAAAATTAATGATGTCTTTAATTATCCTTTTACTTGGAATATACTATACAGGAGAATTTACAATGCCTCAAATAAAGAATGAAGATAACACTAAAATTGAAACCATCACAATTACGGTTATTTTTGATAACAATCCTCTCTTGAAAGATTTACAAACCGATTGGGGATTTGCATGTTTAGTTGAGGTTGGAAAAACAAAACTTCTCTTCGATACTGGTGATAACGGTAGTATTTTATTAAGCAATATGTCAAAATTGGATATGCATCCCGAAGATATTGACCTGGTTTTTCTGTCTCACTTCCATCACGATCATACAGGTGGATTAAACGATTTTCTTCAGAAGAATTCTGATGTGACGATTTATTATCCTCAATCATTTCCGCCTCAATTAGTTGAAAGTATGAAACAGCCTGGAGCAAAACTGATTCCTATTTCGTCATTTCAAAGATTACGAGAAAACATCTTTTCACTTGGTGAGTTAGGGGACTCTATCCCTGAACAGTCGATTGCGATCCGAACATCGAAAGGAATTGTTGTCATCACAGGCTGTGCTCATCCCGGAATTATCAAAATTCTTGAAGTGGCTAAAAGTTCTTTTCCTGAAGAAAAAATTTATCTTGCTATGGGAGGATTTCATCTGCTTCACCAAACAGAAAACGAATTAAAGAGTACAGTAAATCAAATACTTAAAATGGAAATACTTAATATTGGACCGTCACATTGTTCTGGAGATGCAACGCGCAAAATGTTCAGAGAAATTTATAAAGACAATTACATCGAAATAGGCGTGGGTAAAAAAATTATAATTAATTAAAGAGAAGTAGATGGAAACAAAAGCAATACAGGATTTTTATCCCGGTGATGTGGCACATTGTTACGGCTGTGGAAAACTTAACAAGCATGGACATCAGATAAAAACTTTTTGGGACGGTGATGAGACGGTAACCCATTTTACACCGAAAGAATATCACACGGCAATTCCAGGATATGTTTACGGCGGACTGATTGCATCATTAATTGACTGCCACGGAACAGGAACAGCTGCTTTAGCTTCTTACAAAGCAGAAGGAAGAGATTATGATACTAATCCACCTTTTCGTTTTGTAACGGCTTCACTTCAGGTTGATTATTTAAAACCAACTCCTCTTGGTATTGAGCTTGAACTTCGGGGAAAAGTAGCTGAGTTTAAAGGAAAAAAGGTAATCTCTGAAATCACAGTTTCAGCGAACGGAAAAATTACTGCACAAGGAAAGGTTGTAGCAATTCAAATGCCTGAGAATATGATTAAATGAAAAGAAAAATAATTATCATTTTTTTTATTGGAAAATGAGCGTAAAAGGAATTTTAGAAATGCAGAGTTATAAAAAAGGAACACCGTGCAGGTATTTTAGTATTGGCTCGAGTATGTTACTGTGTTTTCTAAATCGTTTGAAAATTTTAATTGATAAAGGATACGAAGTGAAAATTGGGCAAAAAATTTTGATTTGACGAGGTTACCATATGGAAAGTCCATTTAAATAAGGGAATATTGTTTTAATATAAATCTGAGTATAAAGGAGAGGTAAAAGTGAAAAACAAAATAAAAATCGGCATTATAATTTGCGACCGTTACCGTAATTGTGCTGGTGGAAAATGTTTCAGAGCAATGCGCAATAAGGAAGGTGCTTTCAATATTTATAAAGATAATGTTGAGTTTGAACTGGTTGGTTATACAAGTTGCGGCGGTTGCCCGGGCGGAAATATCGAATACGCTCCGGAAGAAATGATAAAAAACGGAGCAGAAGTAATTCACTTCGCTACAGGATTTGTTGTTGGTTATCCGCCATGTCCGTATACAGATCACTTTAAGAAATTCATTGAAAAAAAATACGGAGTACAAGTGGTTATCGGAACACATCCCATACCTCAAAAATATTATTTAACGCACAAAGCTTTAGGTACCTGGGATTCTAAGGAATGGAGAAAATTGATTCAACCAACATTAGTTGACGAGCAAACCCGGTTAGCATATAATTAATATTTGTTACTAAAATGGAATTAGAAAATTATTTATGAATCAATTTCAATAAGGAAATTTTTAGAATGAAGAAATCAGAATTACCCATTCCTATTCATCGTTTGGCATATCTTCAAGCATATCTGTACCAAATATTTACGTTGGATAGTAACTGCAAGAAGAACTTTAACTACACAAAATGGTATCTGAAAGAAAAACAAACTGATGAAGAAGTGAATGCCACTATTAACTTTTTTAAAAGCATTGGATTAAAATGTGATTGTGATATCATAAACAAATTTGATTTAAGAGAAATATCGAAGGAAATTTTACATCCTCACAACTGAGAATGTAAATAATAAAAATTACCAGATGACCACACTTTTATTACAAAATGTTAAACAAGCAAAAATAATTCCGGAGAAATATTAAAATGAAAATATTATTAGCAACCGATGGAAAAACTCTGGAAAGTAAAATTGCTAAACGATTTGGGCATGCAAATTATTATCAGATTTATGATCACGAATCAAAGGAAATAGAAGCAAGAGTTAATCATGGGCATGATGATAATCATTCAAGTTTAGTTGATTTAGCCAATGAAGGTGTTACGATTTTTATTGTAGGTAATATTGGACCGAACGCTTTTAAAGTGTTAAATGATAAAAACACGAAAGTGTATTTAGCGAGAAAAATAATTGCTAAAGAAGCATTGGAAAAGTTTTTAAATAACGAATTAGAAGAACTTACTAATCCAACTCTCAAACGCAGTATAGAGGGTCATTAGTAAATATATAAGATTGTGAGTTTTATAATGGAAACATTAAAAACAGGAATTAAATGGATCGACACAGTAATCCCGGAAGGATTACCATTAAATTCATCTACTATTATTACAGGTCAGGGAGGTTCCGGAAAGCCGTTAATCGGAGAAACATTTGTTTCGGCATGGTTAAAAGAAGGTGGCAGTGTTGCTTTCATGTCGCTTCAATATCCAAGCACTGAATTCATAACTGAAAGTATTAAGAACGTTACCGGATTGAATTTAAAAGATTATGAAGACAAAATTATTTTCTTACAACTTGATGTCGAAATTTCCGATATAACAGATGAAGGTAAAAATATAATTAGAGCTAATCTTGTAAAGCCGGAAATATGGGATAAAGCCTTAAACGTTGCTGCAAATAGATTGCCAAAAGAAGGACCCGGAATTTTAATTTTTGGATCCGCTCTTAATTTGTTGCTCTTCTCTCCAACCTATGGTGATGCAATGTTGGATAAAATAAAAGAAACAATAACTTCGAATAAAACGAGGACTTACATTTTTTCGGTAAGTACTTCGGCAAAAGCAGAGGAAATCTCTAAAATTGAAGACGCGGCGGATAATCTGCTAATATCCCGTGCAGAAAAAGAACCGTTCCGTTTATTTGTGAAAGTTATCAGGATGAAGGGTGTGCGTTATGTTTCAGATGAAGTATTAGTTCCAATTTCACCTAATACATTAAATCATATTAAAAAAATTGCTGATCATAGCAGAAGTATTGTTATACCTGCTATTTCTAAAATTTAAAATCAATAATTAAAGGAGTTAAAATTATGCATATAAGAAACATATACGATGAGCTTGGATGGGAAAAGGCCGAAGGATACCCTGAAGGTACTAAAATTAAAAAATTACGGGATGAAAATGGCGCAAAAACCGTATTGTTAAGTTTACCAAAAGGATTTCATCTTGAAGGACATACCCATATGTATAATGAACAACACCTGGTAATTGATGGAGAATATGAAAGTGAAGGTGAAGTTTTCCCGTCAGGTACTTATAGAATAATTTATGCTGGTCAAGATCATGGACCATTCACTTCAAAATCTAGTGCAATTGTCTTAGTAATCTGGGATCCTGTTAAATAGTTTATTAGAACATTAAGAATTGATTTGTACTAATGGCAATCATTAAACCTTTTGAAGAACATTCGGATCTTTACGAAGATTGGTTCGGGAAAAATAAATACGTTTATCTATCTGAACTTGAAGCTGTTAAAAAATTATTACCTGAACATGGTAAGGGCGTAGAAATCGGTGCGGGAAGCGGAAGGTTTGCAGTCCCATTAGGAATTAAACTTGGAGTTGAGCCATCTCCCGTGATGAGTAGAATTGCGAAGAGCAGAGGAATAACAATTGTGGATGGCTCTGCTGAAAATTTGCCCATAGAATCATCTTCATTCGATTTTGTTTTGATGGTTACTACAATCTGTTTCTTAGATGATGTGATGAAATCTTTTCTTGAAGTTAATAGAATTCTTAAAAATAATGGTCAGTTTTTAGTTGGTTTTGTGGATCGTAACAGTACTATTGGTAAAGAGTATGAAAAATTCAAAGAGCAAAATATTTTCTATAAATATGCAACATTTTTTTCAACTGAAGAAGTTTTAACCTTCTATAAAAAAGCAGGATTCGCAAATATCAAAATTGTTCAGTCTATCTTTGGAAGATTAGATAAAATAAATTCAATTGAACCTGTTATTGACGGATATGGAAAAGGGTCTTTTGTGGTTATTAATGGAACAAAAATTAGTAAAGTCAAATAGATCTTGGAATCATCCTGTCCGATTAAAAATAATTAAAAGGAACAACTGATGGCTGCAAACAAGGACGAGATAGTCGAAATAATTAATAATGTTGAACATCCTGAAATTGCAAACACTCTTAATGAATTAGGTATGATAGATGAAATTGATTTTGATGATGAAACCAAGGTCATTTCACTTACTCTTAGGTTACCAATGCTAAATATTCCAATCTCAGTTAGAGATATGATTTTGAATAGTATTACTACAGCAATTAAAAAAAGGGGATCAAAATTAAGTGTATCTTTCTCAGTAATGAATGAAGATCAACGGCAACAGTTTTTTGTTTTATCTAAAAAAAATTGGAAATTGTAGTTGTGAGGAGCCAAAGGTTGCGTTGTAAATTTGCTCGAATGACCATCTATTTGTTGGGCGATTAATTTGAAAAAATCTTTTCAGACAGAAAAAATTGTTACAATTTCGTTAGCTCATTTTTTTCACGATGTTTACACCGCTTTCCTGGCTCCTATGCTTCCTTTGTTAATCGCAAAGTTTGGAATCTCCTTATCAGTAGCCGGTTTGCTGGAAGTTATCAGGAAAATTCCGTCCTTATTTAATCCTTTTATTGGGTTACTTGCTGATAAAATTTGTTTGAAATATCTTGTCATATTTACACCCGGTGTAAGTGCAATAAGTATGAGTTTGCTCGGCGCATCACCATCATTGATTGTTTTGTTTATTTTATTATTTGT
>CBEPPX010000112.1:0-6383 GCA_965511205.1 uncultured Ignavibacteriales bacterium
GGATAATTCTGGAATAGAACATATTCTTCTGGTATTTCAAGGTTTTCTGTTTCAACACCAGTTGGTGGAGAAATTGTAAATGAAGCGTCACTTGTGTCTACAATTGATGGGTCAGCAAGACTTGTAATAATAATTTTGTAAGAAGTATCAGCAGTAAGATCAGTTGGAATTATCCAAGAATACGCAGGATTTCCAAAAGTGGTATCTATAACTCTATCAACCAGTTGTCCATAAAGAAGATCTAGTCTTACCGAATCCGTAATGTTGGTCTCCCATCGAATAACGTTTTCAGAGCCCATAGACCAAGCTTCTCCACCATTCGGTGTATCCATTGTTACAAATGCATCCGTTGATTCAAAGCTCCAAATAGGAGACCAACTACTCATCTCCGATCCTAAAATTGAGCGAACGCGCCAAAAGTAAATTGTATGATTTGTTAGATTATTCATAGCGAAAAATGAAGCATTCAAACTGGTATCTATCACCGCATCACTATAAGTACCATCGGAAAATACTTGAAGTTGAAATAAATCATAATAACCCTGCCCGGTCCAACGTAAAGTTACAGGATTTTGAGGAAGTACTTTTTGGTAATTATTCGGTGCGTATGGAAGTGGAACATTAGCCGTATAAACATAATCGGTTTCCCCAAATACAATCTCACCAAAGCTGGTAGTCGTGGCAATTAGTTCATTTGACAAACTATCATAAGCAGTAGGTAGTAATGTAAATACTCCCTGATTAGGAATTTCCCTTATAAATAATGATGTTTTTGCCGGATATTTGATCTCTGGGTAAATGTTAAGATCGATACGAAGTTCAGAGGTATGTGAAGTTATACCTGCACCTTCATAAAGAATTGATACCGGATGCACCATTAATACTCGTTCATTAAATTCGGCTTGAACTGGTGCATAAGGAAGACGAGTTACAGTAACTGAATTGTAAAGAACTGCGTTTAACTGCAAATACTTTATTGTTACTCCGGTAATATTTGTGCCGCTGTTAAAAACATATGTATTCCCTTCTAAAACTTCAGCAATATTTACAGCTGGTTTATTAACCAATTCTTTCCATGGAAATTTGTAAGCCCGATAGGCCAAGACATTAGCAGGTAGAGAAAGCTCGAGAGCAATTGATCCATCTGGATGGTATTCAACAGCATTGCGCTTTACAAATTGTGGATTAGGAAATCCATAACCTATAAACCAACCTCCGTTAGATAATTTTTGAGCATTTCCAGCAGTCGCACAGAAAATATTTCCGTTTGGATACCTGTACTCTGAGACCAATGTTGCGACTTTATTAACTTCATCCAGACTATATTCCACACCACGAGAATACGGGGGAGTATGGAATTGACCATTGTCAAAAAGTGAAATGTTTCCATTTGGAAGTCTTTGAATATTATGTTGTCTCGCATAATAATAAGGTGCGTTTTCTTCATGCTCTCCAATAAAAGTGAATTCTCCTCTTGGAGATCCCATTCGCCACATTATCTCGCCAGTCGATCTACTAATTTTCATAATTTCGCTATGATTTCTAAATGAAGCAAGAATATTTCCATCATCATCAATTTCGAAAGCATTTAGAGTGCTATAATTAGTTCTACTAGCAGTCAAATCTTCATCACTATCGGTAATTGGAATATAATCGATATTCCGCCATTCAAATACTACATTTTTATCCGTATCCTGCTCCTGAATTATGTTTATTACCAAAGAGCAGTTTGTTTGACCACCGGGTACAATCGTGCTCATATCAAAAATAATTGTGTGATAGGACATCATCATTACATGTCCGTTAGGAAGCATCAAAAATTCATGAAAATCGGTAGTGTAACCATTTTTCGTTTTAAAACTATCGACCACTGCAAGAGTGCTATCCAGTACAATTTGCCTTAAATCCTGTCCTGGAAGTGGGACATTGATTGAAAAGTCACCCAATGCATACGATAAAAGACCATTCGGCTGAATTTGAAAATCGAATGGCGCCCCGTTTACTCGCACCGAATCTATAATGTGCCCTACGCTATCAAGAATAAAAATAAAATTTCCATACAGTTGAGGTACATTTCGATCCCACGCGGCAATAAAAATATATCCTGGACCAGGATTATTTAACGAATCAATAACTATAGGAGGTGCGGGAAGAGTATCTGCAAGTATATTTCCTCCTCCCAAACTCTGATTAGAATTCTGCACAGGTTGTAAATCTTCATCAAACCAAACATTATATGGTTCAGTTACTTCTATCTTTTCGGTTTCAAAACTAAAAGAATAGTCCTGTAGTAAATTGTCAGTTTTTGTTTTTATTCCTTGCTGTACAGAAACAGTTACAACTTCATCGTAGGCAAAAGGTTTATGAGGGTTAAAAACAATTGTCTGGTCATCATCAGTTAAAAGAAAATCACCTGTATGTGTTCCGCTTATTGAACCAACAACTCTAATCAAACTCTGAATAATTGATGATTCCTGTAATTTGGTTTCATGTTGGAGAATAATATTCGTTTCATTGGAGACCATTATAGAATTTGGTTTAGGAGATACGTACTGGAATGAAGATTCTTGTTGTCCGAGTATCATCCCTGATGTAACAACAATTAATGTTGCAACAACTATCATTCTTAAATTCTTCATACAGCACCTCCTGAATTTTTTACTGTGGCAGTAAATTATTTTTAAATTTCAAATGATTAAAACAAATCTACAAGGATTTAATAATTGAAGTTATCAATTATTTTGTATTAATGCTTTGGCAATTCCTTTAATTACTCATTATCATTGATTAAGAAAAGAAGAAAAGAAATTGATTACTAAATAGCAATGATTCATTTTATACTTGACCATTGAATTCTGAAAATCCAACCAGTAAAAAATATCTGGATACAGCAGATGAACACGTTGCCAATTATAAATAAAAATAATGCTGTTGTGAGGTAAATAATTTTATCCGGTAAAATAATTTCTTTTCTTTTTAACTCGTTTTGGGTATTACATAACTGTGTCATTACAATAGCAAATAATAGTGAAGAGGAAGACAACAGAAAGTATTCTTAAGTGAGTGTTAAATAACAAATATTTATATATTTTTGCATCCATATGTCTGAAAAAAAATTAATACACGATGAAATCCTCGATTCAATAGGGGAAGGATTATTTACTGTTAATAAAGATTTCCGGATAAACTTTTTTAATCGTGCAGCGGAAAAAATAACTGGATACACAAGGGATGAAGTTCTTGGTAAATTTTGTAAACAGGTTATAAAATGTGAGCTCTGCCATTCAAGATGTCCTATCGGGCTTATCCTGGAAACAGGTAATAATTTATACGATTACAGAACCAGCATAGAAATTAGAAACGGCGTTAAAAAATCGATCAAACTAAATGCTGCTATCCTTAGAGACAGTAATTCTGAGCCATCGGGCGGTGTAATTTCTTTTAGAGACCTTTCTGAACTTGAAGCAATAAAAAAAGACCGCGAAGTTATATCCAGCTTCTATGGAATAATAGGGCATGGCAAACCGATGCAGGAAATCTTTGAATTGATAAATGAAATTTCCGACTCAGATGCCACTGTGCTTATACTGGGTAAATCCGGAACGGGAAAAGAAATGGTTGCTAATGCTATCCAGATTACCAGCAAGCGGAAAGGGAAACCCTTTGTTAAAGTAAATTGTTCGGTCTTCCCTGAAAATCTTTTAGCAAGTGAATTGTTTGGGCATATTAAAGGCGCTTTTACAGATGCGTTAAATGACAGACCTGGAAGGTTTGAGTTTGCTAACGGGGGGACAATATTTTTAGATGAAATTGCCGAGATGCCTTCCCATACACAAATACAACTACTTCGTGTTTTACAGGAGGGAACTTTTGAGCGGGTTGGCGAATCCATAACGCGTAAAGCTGATGTTAGAATTATTGCAGCAACAAATGTGGATGTGGAAGAAGCTCTTAAAAAAGGGAAGCTTAGAGAAGATTTATTTTACCGGTTAAATGTAATTCCCATTACTGTTCCACCTTTAAGAGAACGGCTGGAAGATATACCTTACCTGGTTAAATATTTTGTTGAAGAATATTCAAAATTATATAACAAACAGATTTCCGAAGTTTCAGATGATGCCTTAAATGTTTTATTGCAGCATCCGTGGCCTGGTAATGTGCGGGAACTTGAAAATGTTATAGAATATTCTGTAGTTAGAACAAAGATCGGTAATAATATTCATGTTAAGAACCTCCCTTCCTCAATTAAATCATCTCAAGATGAAAAATCGAACAAGGTTATTAAAGAATTTAAAAGAGAAAATCCCTCCGAATTGGTTGAGCTTCTGGAGAAGCATCACTGGAACAAATCGAAAGTTGCCAAAGAACTTGGTATCGGCAGAACCACCTTGTGGAGAATGCTGAAAAACCTGCCTACTGAAAATTAAATACTGTTCCAGCTTCCGAATTGGAACAATATGTTTCATTTACCCTAATTCTTTATAAATAATGTGTTTATAGAACTGAAAATAATTCAGTACATCTATATGAAACATTTTGTTTTATACTACCCCTTAATAACAGTTAATTAACGCAACAATTTTTTGGCAAAGGAATTGCACTTGTTCCGCATTATGATGAGTGAAATGCTGGGTAATCAATATTTTTTAGCAAGAAATTTTACAAATGCTGCAAAAAATTTACAATATGCCTTGGACTTGGAACCTCTTAATATAGCTGTAAGAAAAAAATTAATAATATGCTATTCGCAAATTGGTGAAATCAAAAAGGCTCTCACCATTTTTCACAACCTTATCCTTGAAGATATCGATAGTATCATAAATACAGACCCTATAGGCGATGATTGTCCATGTCCGGAGCTCGTTATTCATTATGGAACAATTCTTCCATACGAAGAAAATTCAACAGATTTAAAAATTATGCTAGGGATGCTGTGGCTTTATTGTGATGTAGAAAAATCGCTTAGCTTTTTTAAATCCGCTGAAAAGATGAGACTTGGTGATGAACTAATCAGATCTATTTCTTCAATAATAGAAAATAGAATATCATTAATAAATAATCTTAATAAACATTCTTAAAAACTAAGAGGAGCATATGAAAAAAATAAACATACTTTTTACGATTATTTTCGTTCTTGGATTAGTATTACCATTAGTGGCACAACCGGGTAATTTTAACACAAGTCTTCATAAAACCAGGGAAGGTAAACCAACCTGGTATGATATGGAGAACGGCGGTTATGAAACTTTAACAGGCGTTCCAATTGAGGATATCGGTTGTGTGGGTTGTCATGATGCTAATGATGCAAATGGTGATCCATATCCAACCACGGGTTACGAACCAAACTGCGTTGACTGTCATGCTACAGGTTCGCAAACTTCCACAGAAGCTGATTGTCTTGGATGCCATGGACGACAAAGCAAACTACGTTCACTCGGTGTATCTGATGTTCATAGAGACGCAAGCACACCAATGGTTTGTTGGGATTGCCACAACACAGCAGACATGCATGGTGATGGAACTCCTTATACCTCTATGCTAGAAGATGGCGCCGTATCAACAGATTGTCTGGATTGTCACTCTAATCTTGTTGGGAACCATGCACCATACGATGATCACAATGAAGTACTTCATTGTTCATCTTGCCATATGCAAACAAATTTATCTTGCTATAACTGTCACTTCGATAGCCAGGTAGAAGAACATGTAAAAAGAGCCAAGCAGCCTATTACCGGTTTTGTAATACTGGTTAATCGTGAAAAAGATGGAAAAGTACATCCTGCAACTTTCCAATCATTATATCATGATAGCTCTGGTGGAAGCTGGATAGCAATGGCACCAAATTACACTCATAGTGTAACAAAAAATGATGCAAGAGTTTGTACCGACTGTCATCAAAACTTTGGTGGCTCCATTCCCGCTATTGAAGACTATAATGCCGGAGGCGGTATTAAGTTCTCAACCTGGAATAGTGCTGACAGTACATTAAGCTGGACCCAGGGAATTATTCCTCTCCCAATCGATTACAAACATTCATTTCTAATGGACTTTATTACTTATGAAGGAAATCTTAGTGATCCACCTGGAGCGTCTAAGAATTGGACATTTGTAAAAAGTGAAGCAGACGGATTCCAATTATTGTATAGCACGCCTATGACTACTAGACAAATGGCCTTACTTGGTATGGATACATTGCTGGTAGGAGTTGAGCAGATTGGAAACCAGGTTCCGAAAGATTATATGCTTGAGCAAAATTATCCTAATCCGTTTAATCCTTCCACAACTATACGCTACTCAATTGCCGAAAGAGGTGATGTTGAGCTTAAAGTATATGATGCTCTGGGAAATCTCGTGGAAACACTGCTTAACAGGGAACAGGAAGC
>CBEPPX010000113.1:0-6359 GCA_965511205.1 uncultured Ignavibacteriales bacterium
CTAAAAACTATTTCCTCAAAATCATTAGTTACATAATCCTTCAAAGTTTCAATATCTATTTTTGATTTTTCAATGAAAGTTTTAAGTGAAGATTTATTTTTATCAGGGAGGATTTTTTCAAACGCCCATTTTGTGGAAATATGAATTCCCGGATTTACTAACAGGATTGGATAACCTAAAGAAAGTTGAATTCTTGTTAACAATTCTCCACGCGAAGCAGCATAAGAGGGAACTGGAGTAAGAAAATAAGGGACATCTGAACCTAGTTGAAGGGCAAAAGAAGATAGTGCTTTATAATCAAGATTAAGATTATAAAGCAGATTAATTGCCTTCAGCGTAGTTGCTGCATTTGAGCTTCCTCCACCGAGTCCAGCGCCAATCGGAATATTTTTTTGAAGATATACATTTACACGCAACTCTCTCTTCAATTCATTTTCCATTAATTTGATGGTGTCGATTACAAGGTTTGAATCGAGATTATTTATTTCAGATGAATTTGTATCCAACTTTGTAGAATATGACATTTCAAAACTCATTATGTCGGAAAGAAGCAGGGGATAGAAGATAGTTTCGAGATCGTGGTAACCATCTTTACGCTTTCTAACGATGTTAAGCCCAATATTAATTTTAGCTGGGGAATTTAATTCTATCTTTTTCATACATTTTTTTTATTTCCCTTATATGATTAGGATTTGATCCGCAGCATGCACCAACAAAAGAGGGTTGATACTTTATAGCTTTTTCTACAATTTCAACATATTCAGTAGGTTCAACACAACACATGATGCTCTCATCTTCCGGATTGCCACTTCCGCAATTAAGATAAAACCCCCAGTTACCAGTTGGTTTTAATTTGCGGAGCATTCTCTCGAATAATGTGGGAGCAAAACAATTAAATCCTATTGCTAAAGGATTGTGATCCATTGTATATTCTACTACATAGTTGATTTGCTCACCGGAAAATATTGTTAGATTTTCATCAAAGAAAAAACTTACGATATAAGGGATATTATTCCTGGAGCAATAGTCACAAATAATTTTTATCTCATCTAAATGACTTTGTGTTTCATTTAAGATGAAGTCAACTCCATTATCTATAAGTAATTCTATATGATTATAATGATTATTTTCAAGTTGATTATAACTAATATTTCTTTTTCTTTGGTAGCAATCCTCAGCTGGTGGATTAGAGCCAGCAATTATAACTTTAGAATTATGAGAAGCTCTTTTTGCTATCTTTACCGCTTCTTTAACATATTTAGAATTAAAAGGATAACCTTCTCCCTTAAAAGCTGCAGGATTAGTTCTAAATGTATTAGTTGTAATAATATCTGCACCGGCATTAATGTACTCTTTATGAATTTCAAATATTTTTTCTGGATTAATGATATTCAATTTACTCATCCAAAGATCCGGGTTTGCTGTAAATCCTTTTTGCTGGAGCATACTTCCCATTGCTCCATCCAAAATTAGTGGGACACCATTCAACTTTGCTGCTTCAAAGGGATTATTGAGGAGCATATATTCTACTCAGCCACTTTTTTAATTATTTTCTCAATTTCATCAACGAATATTTTCTGACTATAGTTTTCTTTAATTCTTTTGAAACCATTCGCGCCCATCTCTTCACCTACATCAGTATTTTGCGAAAGCTTTAGAATTAAATCGGCAGCCATTGTGGAGTCATCAAGTTTATAAATATAACCTGTTTCCTTATTCACGACAACTTCAGGAATCACATTTAATTCAGGCGCTATAACAGGTTTCCCAAAAGCCATAAATTCTAAAGCTATCCTGCATATGTATTCAGAATAGCGTGAAGATAAAATTCCAATATCTGTAATGGATATCAGTTCCCTAACATCATTTCTCGGTGGAAGTAACTTAACATCATTTTGAATATTGTATTTTTTCAAATGATTATTTACATCTTCATATTTTATCTGTTCTTCAGAACCTGATAAGATAAAAAATATATTTTCTGATATTTTTAATACTTTGGAAATGATTTCCAGGAGAAAGAAAATTCCTTTCTCAGGAGAAAACCTCCCGATAAAGCTTACAATAATTTTGTTACTTGGAATTCCTAAAACTTCTCTAAGGTTTTCTTTTTCTTTTTCTTTATAATCAATAAATATTTTTAACTCGAGCGGTGCGTGTTGTACTTTAAAATTTACTATGTCAAATAATTTATCATACCTGGATTTTGTAGCCAACCCGGGAAAAATAAAATATTCAGTAAGCTTATTATGGAGATACCTGTTAAAAACATTATTTGTTGGCGGAACATTATCAAGGCACACTTTTACTAAAGGAATTTTTTTACTATAGATTTTTTTTAGGATGCCTGCAATTATATGTCCCGGAGCGCTAATGGGAATAATTAAATCAATACGTTTATCATCAATCAGTTTTTTTGTTTTTTTAATATTTGAAATAAACTTGAATGGGGAACTAACTAAAAGATCCAAGTTATTAATCTGAACTTCAAGATCACTTATGTTTTTTGCAGCCGGAGAATCTTTGCTCCCTACAAATATTACTTTATGATTATTATCAGTTAGTGCCTTGACAAGATAATACGTGTAGTATGCAGCAGCATTCCACCAGGGCGATTGATATAAAACAAGTATGTTCACTTTAATTTCAGTTTAATTTTATTTACACTTTCTAAGATCTCTTCAATCATTTCATCCAGCTTCGCAGGTTTAATTATGAAATTCATATCACCATCTGCATAACCATAAGTTCCATAATTATCTTTTAAAAATATACCTATTGTTGGAATGCCAAGGGCAAAGGAAAAATGTAAAGGACCAGTATCACCACAGATAAATATATGGCAAGAAGAAATAAACGTTTTCAGTTTATTTAGATTGTTAAATCTTAGAGAATTGTATTCCTCTTTATTTATAGATTGATAATCATTTCCCTCCTCAAGTCCAAAAATAAGCAGAGGGAAAAGATTTGTTACTAATTTAATTTTTTGATATAGAGTTTTAAAATTTTCAATATCCCACTTCTTCTTATCTCTTGCACCAATCCAGAGCCCTATTATTTTTTCAGATTCTTTTAGATTGAATTTATTCTTTAAGGTATTTTTTTGTAATTCGGTTTCATTAATATCTACAAATATTTTTGGTTTTAATTCATATTTCTCTTTTGAAAATGAGTTTACAAGTTCCTGTTTCATCAGGTGATAATGTTTTGAACTATCAGGATTTATATGAACATTCGTAAAAATAGCGCCACTTCCACCTGCAAAACCAACCCTGTAATTAGCTTTGGTAAGATAAGTTATCCATCCATTTAAAAAAGAAGTACCGGCAGGATTTGAGCTTTCAATAGCCAATCCGTAATTATTTTTTCTTAACTCGGATATTAGTTTAAAGAGTTTAAACGGATTTTTTATAAAACTTCTGTGATTAAAGACATATATAGAATCAAGCGAGGGATTATCATCGCATAAAACTTTTAGATTCTCTGCAACAAGGATATCTATGGCAACTTTTGAAAAAACTAACTTTGTTACTTCTATAAGAGGTGTGGATAAAATGCAGTTTCCAATTCTTCTATCCTGGTGTACAATCAGGATTCGTTTTACTTCCCCGGGGATTATCTTTTCAGGTGAGATTTCTTCTGATCGAATTAGAATCTTAAGTATAAATGCTAATATTTTTTTACCAAACCGTTCTGCTGATTTTCCTATGCTCATTTTAATGCGCATCCAGCCAATTGTTTCCCGTTCCCACATCAACAATAACGGGTACTTTTAATGGAAGGGCAGTTTCCATTAATTTTTTAATAACCGGTTTCAGTTCATCAACTTCATCTTTGTGGGCATCAAATAAAAGTTCATCGTGAACCTGCAGAACCATTTTAGTTTTAGCTTTTCTATTCTCTAATTCTTTTTGAATATTTATCATTGCAATTTTAATCATATCAGCCGCTGATCCCTGGATTGGCATGTTTATGGCAATTCTTTCTTCTGCCTGGCTCACAACTCGATTGTTGCTATTTATGTTTCTTAAATATCTTCTTCTTCCTAAGATAGTTTCAGCAAACCCTTTATCTTTCGCGCTAGTTACAGAATTATTCATAAATTCTTTTACACGCTTGAAAGTATTAAAGTAAGTTTCAATTATCTCTTTTGCATGTGCTTGTGTAATTCCCAACCTGGTTTTTAAACCAAACGGACCAATTCCATAAAGAATTCCGAAGTTAACTTCTTTAGCTTTTCTTCTCATATCATCAGTTACATCTTCCGGCGAAACCATAAATACAAGTGCTGCAGTGTTTCTGTGAATATCTTCACCTTTATTAAATGCCTCGCTCATTCCTTCATCACCACAGATTGAAGCCATAATACGAAGTTCAATCTGGCTGTAATCTGCGCTTAATAAAAGATGATTTTCATCTCTTGGAACAAAAGCTTTGCGAATTTCTTTCCCCATATCAGTTCTGATAGGAATGTTCTGCAGGTTAGGATCTAAACTTGATAATCTTCCCGTTGATGCAACAGTTTGGTTAAAACTTGTATGCACTCTTCCTGTTTTAGGATTTATAAGATTTGGAAGCGCATCAGCATAAGTTGATTTTAACTTTGCTGCCTGCCTGTAACTTAAAATCAAATCAATTATTTCATGTTCTCCACGTAAATATTCAAGCGATCGCGCATCAGTAGAGTAACCGGTTTTTGTTTTTCTCCCGGTAGTTAAACCGAGCTTTTCAAATAAAATTACCTGGAGCTGTTTTGGTGAATTTATATTGAACTCTTCACCGCTAATTTTGTAAATCTGTTTTGTATATTTTTTTAACAAAATTTTAAGCTCATCGCTGAAATTATTTAATGCAGCTTCATCAATTTTAATTCCTTCATATTCCATATCTTCTAAAACAGGCGCAAGAGGAAACTCAACTTCGTAAGCAATTTTTTTGAGCTTTTCCTTTTTAATCTCTTTATCAAGCTTCTCAAACAATTGAAAAGTTACATCAGCATCTTCGGCGGCGTAGTTTGTAAGTTGATCGCGATCAGCTTCATAAATCTTTTTCGGATCGATTTTTTGACCTAGCAATTCTGTTATTGAAATAGGTTTGTAGTTAAGATATTTTTGTGCAAGTGCATCCATTCCATGTTTCTGATCAGCATCAAGAATATAACTAGCAAGCATTGTATCGAAGTAAAAATTATTTACTTTAATTCCAATGCTCCGAAGAACAGAAATATCGTACTTACCGTTCTGGCAGACTTTTTTAATTTTATTGTTTTCAAAAACCGTTTGGAATATTTTTGTAAAATCTTCTACGGAAATCCGTTCTTTTTCATCATTAAAATCTTTTCCGGGATTTATTGCAACAAAAATTCCTTCACCGGATTTTGTTGCAAAAGATGCACCAACAATACTTAGCTCATAAGGATTAAGAGAATCTGTTTCCGTATCGAAGACAAACAATTCACTCTTTTTTAGCTTCTCTACTAACTGTTTAGCATCTTTAATATTGGAAACAAGTTTATATTTTGTTTTCTTTTCATCGAATGATTTCATCACTTCATCTTTAGCAAACTCCATTGGTTCTTCAATCGAGTTATCATAAACTTTTAACAAACGGCTAAAGAGAGTTTTAAATTCAAGTTCTCCAAAAAATTCCCGAAGCTTATCGAATTGTGGTTTTTCAAATTTTGCATGCTCAAATTCAATCTCCATCGGAACATCGCATTTTATTGTAGCAAGTTCCTTTGAGAGAAATGCGTTTTCTTTGCTATCTATTAACTTCTTTTTAATGCCTGCTTTTTCAATCGCTTCTATGTTGTTGTAAATTTCTTCAACCGTTTTATACTTTTCAATCAGCGGCAAAGCGCCTTTCGGTCCTATTCCTGCAACACCCGGAATGTCATCAGAAGAATCTCCAATTATTGCAAGGTAATCAATCATCTGCGGCGGATTAAAACCGAGTTCATCAATAACCTTTGCAACGTCATAAAGTTTGGGATCATCATTTCCTCTTCCAGGGCGGATGACGAATATTTTATCAGTTACTAATTGAAAGTAATCTTTATCAGGAGTGATGGCAAAAGATAGAAGTCCAACTTTTTCTGCTTTACGAACTGCTGTGCCAACGATGTCATCTGCTTCGTATCCTGGCTTTATCCAAACAGGCATATTAAGGAGTTCAACTAATTGTTTTATTCTATCTATCTGCGGGATCATATCATCCGGCATTACTGCACGGGATGATTTATAACCTTCATATCTTTCGTGGCGGAAAGTTTTTTCTTTGGAATCGAATGCAACGGCAATGTAATCCGGTTTGTGGTCTTCCAAAATTTTTAATATCTGGCTGATAAAACCATAAACCGC
>CBEPPX010000114.1:0-6358 GCA_965511205.1 uncultured Ignavibacteriales bacterium
AATGAAGTTGCAACATTAGTTAATGAAGCAAAATCAGCAGGCGAATATGAAGTTGTTTTTAATGGTGATGGTTTATCGAGTGGAATTTATTTTTATCAACTAAGTGCAGGAGACTTTATTCGGACTAAGAAAATGTTGCTAATAAAATAGAGTTTTTAGTTTAATTGATTTAATCTATTTTTTAACAATAGGATAGATAGTTATTAAAAATTTTTCAATAATATTTTCAGCATTTTTTACTTGAGTAAAACCATCTTCCGCACACGAGAAAAATCATTTACCTGAAAACGATAAAAATATATCCCTGAAGAAAGATTAGTTGCATCAATGATAACAGAATGCCTACCAGCAAAATTAAATTTGTTATTAAGAATGGTTTGGACTTCTTGCCCTAGAATGTTATATACTTTTAATGTCACATTCCCGCCCACTGGAAGTATATAATCAATTTGGGTATAAGGATTGAATGGATTTGGATAATTTTGAGTAACACTATAATCTTCGAGAATAATTTCGTCTTTAACTCCTGTCACTATCTCCAAGTCATCATCCATTCTTGGTATTAGTTTATAGTTCCCATTGGAAAAGAAGAGTATTCCTCTCGCTACATCTAGGGTATCATCAGTCATTATTCTGGTCAATCCAGGAATGGTATCCAATCCTTTTTTCCAAAAATTGTGATAGCTATGAGTACCATCTTGCAATTCAATTCTTGTCTCAATTAAATTTGTGTCTGTGATAGCTGCAATCAGTATTTCACCAAAATTACTATTCCAACCTGAAGAACCTGTATCACCATCGGCATTTTCATCAGTTACAATAATATCATTATATTCAATAAGTACGCCTTCCCATTGCTCAGCTTGCACCGAACCATTATTAATTAGATTTATAGTCTTAGGTAATAGATTTTCTGGCTGAGGATTAGGATTTAATTGTGAGTGAACAATTAGATTTGAAGGGCTGTTGATCCCTCCTATCCTAGTAACGCTAAAATACTCTTCTACAATTCCAGTAACTGACACTTCATCACCTCTCTTAAGTGAAAAAGTTTCAGCTCCTGCTATCCATATTCCACTCCATGGTCCTATTTCGTTTTGAATATACACTGATGGTCCTGTATTTTGACCATCACCCTCAATATCAGATGTATCAGCTGTCACAATTCCACGTACGGTTACTTCATAATTTGTATACCCACTTGATCCACCACCGAAGGGACTGTATTGAATATCCTGTATAGAAAGAGGTCTATTTAGGACTAAATAAAAATAATTATTTTTTAAAGTATCTTCAGGACTCAAAGTAACATTATAATCATCATCGTCTGCCCTGATAAAATAATCAACCAATGAAGAATCAGTCTGTGCTGGAATAGTTATCTGATATAAATTACCATTAACATTAGTCATGATTAATTCCTCATAAACTCCGAAATTTACTCTATAGTAAAGTTTCACATCCGTTACTATACCATCAAGATCCGTAATTGTACATGTAATAGTAACAGATTCACCGTAGCCAACTTTGATAGGATTACGTGTGACATCTGAAATAACAGGGCGATGCGCATACTTGATAATTGCACCATTGTAACCAACGCCGTAACCGGTAAGAGTATCTGTAAATACAAGTTCATAAATTGAGAGATTGTTTAGGGTTGGAATTTCAGTCCATGTGTAGCCAGTATCCAAACAAAATATCATAGTCTGGGCAAAACTGAGCGGAGCCCACCCTTCGCTTTCGGTTCTAAAAGCAAGAGATGTCGCGACACCCAATATCCCAAGTTCCTCGTACATCCAATCATCACCAGCGTTATTAGTCCTTAAAATACTTGCACCAAAAAATTCCGGATCACCACTGGCAGCCAAAACATTTAGGGAATCAATGAAATGAATGTCCCAAACCTGGTCCGGTGGTGCATCAGAAATATCAATCGGTGTCCAGAATTCACCTCCATTGACCGTCCTCCATATTACACCAGCAATATCTATGGCACCCCCACATGCGTATCCGTATAGTTGATTATAGAATTTAAAATTTACAACAGGAAAATATGCTAATGGCAAGGAATCAATTGTAACATCTTCCCAAAGTATCCCTCCATCTGTTGTCCTAACAAATTCACTTGGAAAACCTCCCATAAAACCATTAAGTGTATCAAGATAATAAATAGCGTTCATAAAAACATTTTCATCGCGGTATAATTCTGTGCTCCAATCCACGCCCCCGTTAGTAGTGCTTAGAATTATTGTTCCAATAGGTGGAGTGAATTCCTTCCACGCAATTGCCCACCCCCTGTTTTTATCAAGGAAGAAAATATCTTTAATGTTATTGTTAATGTTGGTTTGTTGTTCAATCCAATCCAATCCCCCATTTGATGTATGAATGATTAAACCTGAATCACCAGCAACCCAACCGGTAAGACTATCGGCAAAGTGTAGAGCTCTTAAAAAATTTGTGGTTGGGCTATTTAGTTTAAACCAATAATCCTGTGAATAAGTTTTATAATACTGCCCCGTAGAAACAATGAATAATAGCAGTATGATAATAGATTTTCTCATTAAAAAGCGTTTGTACTAATAAAAAATAACATGAATTATTTACACATTAAAATAATAATCAACCATTATTATTCATAGTTTTTGTTTCATTTTAATTGAATTGTATTGCCAAAACTACATATTTAATTAAAGGCCGGAAGGGTAAAAACAATACTCTTTCACGGAGATATAAAGCAATTTATTTATATTTACAGATCAATTTTTAACAAATATTAAGAGATTATCAATGATTAAAATTATCGTAGTACTTATTGCAGTTGCTATGATTTTCGCTGGCTGCGAGACGGAATCAGAAACCAGTTCTGATCAAAATAAGAACATTAATAAGGTATCTGAAAATAGTAGTCATACAGCTAAAGTAGAAGAAAAAATAGATGCCGCCAATTACACTTATCTGCAGGTAACTGAAAATGATAAAACTTACTGGATTGCCGTAACCCGTATGGAAATTGAGATGGGCGAAACAGTATATTTTTCCCAAGCAATGGAGATGAAAAACTTCAAAAGTGAATCACTAAACAGAACATTTGAATCTGTTCTGTTTGTACAGGATGCGAGTAAATTTCCTAATCAGCAAGCAGGTGATGACCCTCACAAAAATCTTAAAAGACGCCAAGATGAAGAGATATCAATTGAGACTCCTCAAGACAGCAAATCAGTTGAGCAAATTTACAATGAGAAAGAATCACTTAATGGTAAAACCGTAAAAGTTAAAGGCAAAGTTGTAAAGGTTAACCAGAATATTATGAACAGGAACTGGATACATATACAGGATGGCACTGGAGACGATACAAATTCTGACCTGGTTGTTACTACACAGGATGTAGCTGCAGTTGGTGATATTGTTACTGCAGAAGGAATTGTTGTAACTAATAAAGACTTTGGCGCAGGTTACTCATACTCAGTTCTTCTTGAGAATACTAAAATTACCAAGTAGTTTAGGAGACGATAAATTTTACTAAAAGCCTGCTGTAATTTGGCGGGCTTTTTTATTTCTAAAGAAATGATATTACTTCCATCTCGTATATAATTATTCAAAGAATCATTAAACCTGTTGTCCAACACTATAAATGCTAACAGGAATCTCTTTACCTTTTAGTGTTATTGAACCGATTTCTTCATTATTATAATTATTGTCCGTAGTTATTTTCTCAGCAAGAAATTCAGATACAAGTAATTTTTTATCATAAGAATTACATACTTCCTGAATCCTTGCTGCCGTATTTATAACATCACCGTGGTAAGCAATTTCTCTTTTAATGTCCCCAACTTCGGCAGCAGTGATTTTTCCCCCGTTAACTCCGGCTTTAAATTCTGGAACCAGATGGTATTCACTTTTATAATATCCGGCTCTTTGGGTTATTCTTTCCTGAAAATCAAAATAGAATTTAAGATAGTTACTGTTCTTTAATCCTTTTTCAAGCTGCCACGTAATCACAGCCTCGTCGCCAACATATTGGTAAATTTCCGCTTTATGTTTTGAAGCAGAAATATTTAAATCATTAAAGCAATCCTGAATTAATTGGCTGTACTTAATATGACCAAGTTTCTCCGCATAGGTTGTTGAAGATTTGAGATCTATAAACATAAATATTCTCTCTTCAACAATCGGGTTATAATATTTTCCTAAGAACATTCGAAGTAAAACACCCGGCCCGAATTTCTTACTGACTTCAGCAATGAAGCTTATTAAAATACCTGTTATAATTGAATAGAGAACAAATGTAAATATTATGCTGTGTACATACCGTATACCTTCTTTTGATAGAGTGATGTCCAATACTCTGTCAACATAAATAACCGAAGCCCTCGTAATTATTAAGTTTAGAATTATAATGAAAGTAATTACGTAAAAAAGACTCCTGACTATTACATAAAACCTAAATGAATGTTTTTTCTTAGAAACTCGGTTTAAAAGTATGTCAATTCCACCTAAAGCCAGACCAACAAAAATTCCGGCTACTGTTGTAACCCTGAGAATGAAAAACAAATCCATTTCAACTTTTCTTTCAACAATTCCAGTCCTTGATTCATCAATCAAGTACATCATTATTCCTAAAAAACCATAGGCAATAACCCAGCTTACTACCTGGAAAAGGAATATTTGTTTCTTTGTTCTCAAATAATTTTATCTCGTTGAAAACTAATAGTATACGCTAAGAATTTTAGTCCGGTATTTGTAATAACGCCTCATCAAATTTATAGTTTTTATAACTAACCTTAAACAGTAAACTATATACAGATGGTATAAATACCAGTGTAATCAAGGTTGCAAATAGTAAGCCTGCCATTATTGCTACAGCCATCGGTTCCCACATTAATCCACCACCAAGGTAAAGAGGAATTAATCCGAATGTAGTTGTGAAAGTAGTTAACAAAATTGGTCTGAACCTTTGAAGGCATGCCATTATTATGGCATCTTGTTGGCTTCTTTTATATTTGGTCAACTCAATATTAATCCTGTCCAATAATACAATAGCATTGTTAATCACAATTCCAGCAAGTGAGATAATTCCTAAGAAGGTCATAAACCCGAAATAGGAATTAAAAATTATTAGTCCGAAAACAACACCAATAATTCCTAATGGTATTGTACTTAAAACTATAGCTGTTTTTCTGAACGAATTAAACTGAATTATAAGCAGCATAAGAATTATAAAAGCGGAAAGAGGCAGGTAAGCGATAACAGATCCCATATTGTCGCTTGAGTTTTTATCTTCACCTCCAAGTTCATAAAAATACTCCTGCGGCCATGTTGATTGCTGCTCATCTAGCCATGGGAGTATGTCACCCGTTATCTCGGCTGCATTACCCCCTTCTCTTAATTCACTTGAAATATTGATACTCCGGGTCAGATCTTTACGTTTAATTTTTGCGTACTGCCACTCAGGATGGATACTTGCGACTTGCAAAAATGGCACACTCTTTCCTGTGCTTTGAGAAAAAATATTTAATGTTTCAATCGTTTCAAAAGTTTGCTGCTGACTTTCATCACTTCGCATTATAATTGGAATTGATTTATCCTCCTCGCGGAACTCCCCGGTTTTAATCCCGCTTAAAACAGTTTTAAGTGATGTTGCAATATCCTGGTTTGTTACTCCAGCCATAAGTGCATTATTCTGATCGACATCTACAACAAACTTTTTAATTTTCGGTCCCCAGTCATCTTTTACATTCTTTGTTAATATAACAGCTTTTAATTTTGCTGTTATTGATTCGGCAATTTTCGAGAGGACTTCCGGAGAATCACCGGAGACTTTTATTTCAATGGGTGTTCCTCCCCCGCCTGCTCCAAGAAATCCAACTTTTATATCTGCATCCGGAAAAGAATTAAAACAAAACTCATCAAGTTTATTTATGACCGATTGATTATCATCACTCGAAGAAGTGTTAACCAGCATGTGAGCGTAACTGGAATTTGCTTCATCCTGCATATATCCGAGGTCATAGGATTCCGGTCCTTTGCCAACAAATGAAGACCAATCAACAACTCCTGTTTTTCTTTCATCATTTACAATTAGTGAATCGGCGATATATTTATCAATTTGACCTACCAGCCCTTCCGTACGTTCAAGCTTCGTTCCGAGAGGCAAATTAATATCAACGGTTATCATATTCCTGTCGCTATCCGGGAAGAACATAAACGTAACAAAACCGAATGCAAAGATGGATATGAAAAACAGAACGGTTATACCTGCAACAACCAATCCTTTGTACTTTAGGAATAACAATATCTGGTTTTTATAAAATAATTTTGTAGAATCAAAAAACCTATCTGTTACAGATGGTTTACT
>CBEPPX010000115.1:0-6357 GCA_965511205.1 uncultured Ignavibacteriales bacterium
GATTTCCACCCAAGGTTTGTAAGGCATTATGCAAACCTTGCTGAACAAATAAAAAAGGCAGTAAAATCTTATATTGATGATGTACAGAATGGCAAGTTTCCTTCCAAAAAAGAAAGTTATTAATACTTTTTACAAAACATGTTTTATGTACAATCTTAACTCCAAAAAACTTCTATCAATAGTAATTGTTTTTATACTTATCTCATTTTCTTCCTTTGCACAGATTGAATCAGAAATATTTTTAAAAGGGGCTACTGTTACAGGCATTGTTGAAGAAGAAGGCTACCTGTGGGTTGCAACTTACGGACAGGGTATTTACAGGTATTCTTATGACGATGAAAAGTGGATTAATTTCTCAACAAAAAGCGGCAACCTTGATAACGATCTTTTCTATAACATTGCTGTTAGTAAAAACTTTGTTTGGGCAGGGGCTTCGGAAGGGCTTTTTATCTATACAAAAAAAAAGGATAGATGGAGCAAAAGAAAGTTTGCACTTGGCGGACAGTTTGGAAACTGGATAAGATCATTAAAATACGATCCCGATCAAAACGTACTATGGATTGGCAGGTTCAGGAATATTACTCGCCTTGATGTTAAGCGAAGAAGATATAACGACATAAGCCGGATACAGGGAACTGACCAAAAATCAAATAATATTAAATCGATAGAACTTGACGGCGATAGTTTAGTATGGTTTGGTACTGAATCCGGTGTGCACATTTATAATAAAAAGAATAAATATACTGATCAATCCGCATGGCGATATATTAGCAATAAGAAGCGGGCGTTTAATGAAGAAGGTTTTGCGGTATCGGTTTCAAATATTTTGTTTGAAGGTGAAAGAATCTGGTTTGCAACTGATGAGTTTGTTACAAAAGAGCAGCCGCAATTTAACATTGGGGGAATTTATATTTACGATAGAAAAATAAACTGGGATAGAATTTCGCGGGGAGATGGGCTTGCTGCAAACGGAATTTATTCGCTTGGTAAAACCGGTAACCATATTTGGGTTGGTGTTTATGAGTTTGATCAGATGGAAAAAGCAGAATATGGAAAAGGTTTATTTATTATTAACAGGTTAACCGGAAAGGTTTCTCCCGTAGATCTTAACCAGATAAAAATTGTTTCTTCAACCATCCTATCATTTCACTTTGATGGAAAGTATATGTGGATTGGCACAGGGGAAGGATTAGTCAGAGTTAAAATGGATAACCGCCTTGCAGAGTGGTCATTTGGAAATTAACGCCTGGTTATTTGGGGTAAATTAATACCGCATTTTTCCATCCGAAATAATTGTTATAATAAATCAATTTTCGTAGATTCGATTATGTTTGGGTAGCATAATTCGGAGTTTACTATGAAAAATTTTTACTATTTAGTTCTCCTGTATATTACTCTGTTTTTTTTATCAACAACTCTTCCTCAAATTTCTGATATCACTCGTCTTCCTGTTCAAAATTCATATCAATCCATTAAAGAATCTGCACCTATTTGGATATCTGAAAATGAGATAATTATATTTTATGTTTCTCCCACTCTTGATACAATCTATTCAACAAAAAGTTTTGATAGGGGAATTACCTGGGATGAACCGAAAGTTGTGCAGAATACAGAACCAGGATTTTCACAACAATTTATATATTTAACAGCGCTTCAATCTCAAACAGGTAGGTTATTACTTGCCTGGAGTATTCGTGGTGAAAGTATGAAGCTTATTTATTCGGATGATAAAGGTGTGAGCTGGTCCGATCCACTAAGTATTTTAGGGGGTGGAAATTTTCCAGTACTGCAAAAAAGCTCATCTTATTTAAACCTAACTCAGCTAGATTCCGGTATTCTTATACTTAGCTTTAGTCCTTTCTCACTCTCAGAGCCTTATTATCGTACGAGCAACGATGGCGGTCTATCCTGGAGCACTGAAGCTCAATTGTTCCCAGTTCAGACAGGTAACTCAATAAGACATTTATCAATTGTATCTACAGCGGTTGGTTCTATCATCGGTCTGTTTCAATTCAAAATGTCAGAAGATTACGGAATTTACTCCAAAGTTAGTTCTGATGGAGGAAACACCTGGTCAGATACGATCAGGATTGTAAACGGAACTTTAAAAGAAACGCATCCAAGGATTTTAAAGGATGATTCGGGCACTCTTTGGTTGCTGTACATGGTTGAGAATGAGAGCGGGTATGGTAGCTATCTCCAGAATGATGTTTACATTTTGAAATCTACAGATAGTGGAATAACCTGGATAGAAAATCAACGCTTCACTAAATACGTTGGCGATGATAATCATATAAGAATATCTAACTATAGCAATAATATCTTTCTCTCTTTTGGTACTGAGCGTTTTACAAATGAATACCAGATTGCTTATGGAATTCTTGGGGAAACGGTTGAAGTTTCAACTCCGCCTAAAATAATAGAATCCTCCAGTGGCACTTTGCCTACTGAAAATCCTTT
This sequence comes from uncultured Ignavibacteriales bacterium, assembly GCA_965511205.1. Classification (GTDB taxonomy): domain Bacteria; phylum Bacteroidota; class Ignavibacteria; order Ignavibacteriales; family Ignavibacteriaceae; genus JAZGGS01. The sequence continues at coordinate 2,461 of CBEPPX010000115.1, forward strand.
AATTCTTAGAGCAACAGTAATTGATGATGAAGAAGTAAATAGCGTAAAAGTATTTGTTGATGGATCACCAGATGCCAAAGAACTTTTCGATGATGGTAATCATAATGATCTGGATTCTGGAGATGCTATTTACGGTAATGAATTTCCCCCTCCACCAGCACCCGGATACTTTAGCACCTACTTTATGGATGTTAATAAAATAGAAATGCCAATGAATAACAGAGGTACTTTTGCAGATGTTTTCGTGATAGTTAACCGGAAACTACTTTTTGAAACAAGTGATAAAAATGACTTTCAAAGCATTAAATTAGATGAGATAATTTACTCTTATGGAACTCTAGGCAAATATGATGAAATAGGTTTTTTATTTTCCGCCGGCTTCGGGCTATCCGGCTATAATTTTGATGAACTATGGGGAAATGCTCAGATGTCCTCCTCATTAATTGAAAACTATATTCCTGGGGGAGTGGGTGCTGATCCTGAAGATTTGCATAATGTGATTTATGTTGTTCGTTCTTCCGATCCTCCCTTTGGAATTAGCTGGCAAAGGTGGAATGATGCTGTTTTACTTGGCGCAGATTTTTACGATGGTGATAATGATGGCATTTATAACCCGGTTGATAAAAATTGGAATGGTGTCTGGGATCCTACTGAAGATATGCCTGATTTGCTGGGTGATGAAACTACCTGGTGTATATTTAATGATGGTCAACCGGCAGAATTGAGAACAAGATTTGGTGGCATTCCTCCACAGGGCATTGAAATTCAACAGACCATTTTTGCATCAAGGCTACCGGAACTTGAAGATGTTATTTTTCTTCGGTATAAGATTACTAACAAAGGCACAGTTGCTGAAGTTTTAGATTCAGTAATATTTGGATTTATGGCTGATCCGGATATAGGAGACCATGATGACGATCTTGTAGGATGCGATACTCTTCTGAGTTCAGGATTTTGCTATAACTCAGGAATTGATAATCAATATGGAGTAAACCCCCCTGCGTTTTTTACTACTCTTTTGCAAGGTCCAATTGTTGAAAGTCAAAATCCTTCAGACACTGCGTATGATAGAAAAGGAATTCATATAGGAGCTAATGAATATTTCGGTCACAAAAACCAGGATATAATTTCTTCCGTAAATTTTGTGAGTTCTGATCCTCTTATCGGTGATCCCAATGATGAATTCGAGATTAGACATTTTATGAAAGGATTAAGCAAACTTGGCAATAAATTGGATCCTTGCAATCACAATTGGAGTGAAGTTCGCGGAGGAGTGGATTGCAGCAAGGTTAATCCGTTGTACTGGTATTCCGGCGATCCCGTTGAAGACATTGGCTGGCTAGAAATATATGGAACCGATAATCGCGAAATGCTAAGTGTTGGGGAGTTTACTTTGGAGAAAGATAAACCAATTACCATAATCGGAGCTTATGTTTTAGGTAGAGGAACCGATGCTCTCAACTCAATAACCGTCGTGAGAGATAATGTTAGAAGAGCAATCCTAGAATATGAAAGTAACTTTGCATCGTTAGCTTATAATCCGGGAGAACCCGTTTATCCAATTGATAATTATGTTTTGTATCAGAACTATCCCAATCCGTTTAATCCAACAACAACAATAAGATATGAACTGCTGCAGGACGGAATAATAACCATAAAGTTATATGATATTTTAGGACAGGAAGTAGCAACAATATTAAATGAATTTAAGAAAGCAGACAGATATGAGTTGAAATTTGATGCAGGTAATTTAGCAAGCGGTGTTTACATTTACAGAATGAAGGTGAATGATTTTATAACTAGTAAGAAGATGGTATTTATAAAATAAGAGCAATAAAATGAATCTTAAGAAATTATCTATTGCCATTATAATTTTAAGTAACATATCTTTTTCACAAAATTTTTGGCAGCAAACAAATGGCCCATTAGGGGGTACTGCTTTTGGTATAGTAGAAAATTCGTTGAATGAATTAATAGTCGGAACAGGATTTAGCGATATATATGTTTATCGTTCTTCGGATGGAGGACAGAGCTGGATAAAATCAGATAGCGGGATGTCCTTTTTAGAATCAGAGTATATGCTAAGGAATAGTAAGAATTATATTTACACTAATGGTTACGGTTTGGGTACATACCGATCAACAACGGATGGTAGATCTTGGGAAATATTGCCTATGCTTGGAAGTACACCACAAACCAGTTGCTTACACATTAAAGAAAACGATTTTATCTACGTTGGTATAAGTGATTATCCTCCCTATCGACTAACTAAATCAACTGACGATGGAGATACTTGGCTGGAGATCAGTGGAAATTTAGATAGGCAAGTAGAGGCAATTACCAACATAGAAGATACATTGTATATAGCTACTCTCGGCACTGGATTTTATAAATCAACAGATGATGGGGAAACCTGGATAAACCTATCTGCATATAACAATTCTTGGATTACAGGATTAACTAAAAATTATTCAGGTGAGTTATTTGCTGCAGTAGAGCCTTATGGTGTATTAAAGTCAACGGATGGGGGTACCAGCTGGGTTGATATTTGTCCAGGATTTTTTAGATGTCATACAATTCTTCCGGATGTTATGGGATACATGTACATAGCTGGACGTCATGAAATTAAAAGATCATCCGATGGTGGAAATTCTTGGGTGAATGCTTATGATGGTATTCATTCTGATTATGGAGAGTCTCTTTATAGTACTCATTCCGGTGATCTTTATTATTCAACTTTAGATGCTGGTATTTTTAAATCAACTAATTTAGGGGATTCGTGGAAACAGATAGGTTTCAACAATTCAGGGATATATGATATTGCAGTTGATCAGGAAGATAATTTGTTTGTAACCACATCAAATAAAGTTTATAAATCGACTGATTATGGTAATTCCTGGACATATAGTGGAAATGGTATGGCTAATCCGACCGAAGTTATTCACTATGCTAAAAATGGGTATTTATGGACTGGATGCAATTGGGCGAGTGTTCATTACTTGTATTACTCTTCTGATAAGGGGCAGAGTTGGAATGATGTCCAGTTTGGGCAAGTTGCATACATCGATAATAATAGTGCCGATTATTTATTCATAGCAGCAGGAGATGGGCTTTATATTTCAAGTGATAATGGACTTAACTGGATACTTAAGCGAAGTGGCGGTTATGGTGCAGTCTTCATTGACGATAATGATGATATTTATTATGGACATAATAACCTTGAACTTTCAACAGATAACGGTGAAACATGGACTACACTTCTTACAAATCATCGTTCGGATGATATTTATGTGGACAATTATGGAAATATTTTTTCTGCAAATAAGTATTACGGTTTGTTAAGGTCAACAGATATGGGAATAACTTGGGATACATTAAGTCATAATTTTGCTGGTGAAAGAATCCAGGCTATTACAGGTAATTCAACTAATCAGCTTTTTTGTTCTGCGGGAACATATGCTCAGTATGCAGTTTATATGTCCGATGATTTTGGAGAAAATTGGATAGATGTAACATTAGGCTTTCCTTCTAATAGAACTGTCTGTACATCTCTGGCTTTTGACTCTGAAGGATTTATTTATGCTGGCACTAATTATTCTGTTTTCAGAAGTGTTTCAACTACTGTAGAAATTGGGAAAGGACAAAGTAAGTTACCATCAGAATATTTACTTGAACAAAACTACCCCAACCCATTTAATCCGTCTACAAAAATAAGTTATCAAATTCCACAGCAAGGCTTTGTAACTCTTAAAGTATTTGATGTACTTGGAAAAGAAGTTGCTACACTCGTAAATGAAGAAAAGCCAATTGGAAACTATGAGATTGATTTTTCCTCCAACGGTTTAGCAAGCGGTGTTTACATCTACAGGATGAAGGTTAATGATTTTATTACAAGTA
>CBEPPX010000116.1:0-6336 GCA_965511205.1 uncultured Ignavibacteriales bacterium
CTTTCATATTTGGAATTCAGGAATTGCAATTCGCTTATAACTTTCTCTTTATAAATCTGTTCCTGCCTCGAATAATTATTTTCTGCCATGTCATACTGCGCTTTGTTTGCGTCCATATTCGATTTTAGAACTTCGTTTTCAATTACAAGAATTACTTCATCTTTACGAACAAAGCTGCCTTTATTTTTCACAAATTCTTTTATCTTCCCACCTTCTTCTGAGGATAAATTGGAATGGTAAAAAGCTTTTGCCACGCCAAGAAGCGAGATGTAATCAACAAAAGATTCTGATTCAAGCTTCATAGTTTTTACATAGACAGTCGGTTCGGTGTTATTATTCACTTGTTTGCTTCCTTCGGAATCGTCGCAGGAAATGGTTAGAAGTAAGACCGACAACGTTAAGCCAAATACTAACAGATTAATTATTTTTTTCATTTTATCACCAAAGTTTAAAAATTTATTTCTAATCAACTTCTACCTCTACTTTTGCTGAAAGCATTTCTTCAAGCCGGGCATGCAAATCATAATACTCGAAGATAGCATTAAGGTAATTTATTTTTGCGCGGGTAAGCTCAACTAAAGAATCAATATTTTCCAGCTGTGTTCCAATGCCTGATGAATACCTCTTTAAAGCAATATCATAACCTAATTGTGCTTGCTCTATAGTTGCAGAGTAAGCATCAATCTGGAATAATTTTTCTTCAATTGTTAATAGAATATTTTCCAGTTGGTTTTTCAGTAACTCATTAGTTTTATGGTATTCTTCTTGCACTTTAAGGAGGTCAATTTCTGCCTGGTCAACTTTGGAAGTGGTCTGCCACCCGTTGAATATTGGAACCTTGAGATTCACTCCAACATATACCGAATTCTTATAACGCCAATCAGAAAATGAGCGAGGATCATTTTCCTGTGCAATTGAGGACCAGCTTCCAAAAAGATAGAGTTCCGGAAAATGTTTGGAGAATTGGTAAGAAGCAGCTTTGTCCATTAGTTCAATTTGAAGCCGAAGCTGCTGAAGCGTAAAGTTTTTTTCTTCTAGAACAAGTGAAGAATTTTCATAATTCTCAACATCAATCTTATTAAAAATCAAGGAATCATTAATCTCAATCTGCTGTTCAAGGTCTAACCCTATTACAAGTTTCAATCCGTTTTCTGCCAGCACAATAGAATTTTCGGCTCTTTCTAATTCCGGCAAAATATTTTGTACCTGCACGTTAGCTCTTATGTAATCATACTCTGGCACCAACCCGGCTTTATACATTGCTTCGGTATCTTTAAAATTATCCCTTGCTGCTTTTAAAGTGATGTTAGATAGCTCCAGGAACTGCCTTGAAACCAGCAATGAGTAATAAGCTCTTTTAACATTTTTTATAAGAGCCGCCTTTGTAGCGTAATAAGATTTTTGCGATATTTCTGCATACACGTTGGCAATTCTTGTAGCGAAAAATACTGCTCCTGTAAAAAGCGGTTGATCTACAGTTACTCCCACCGAAAGAGTGTTTTCCGTTCCTTGCGGAAAAGAACCTGAAAAACCAGGTATATCCAGAATTATTTCACCCCTCTTTATTGCTCGGCTGTAGTCTATAGTTCCCTTAATATCTGGCAAAACAGATGAGCCAAAAGCTTCGGTAATCTGCTCATCAGCTTTTTCACTTTCCAATTTAGCTAGTTTAAGATCATGACTCTTTTCAAGTGCAAGCTCAATACATTTATTAAGATCAAGCACTAATTCAGTTTGACCAAATGCAGTGGGAAAAGTGAAAAAAATAAATGCTAATAATAATTTTTTCAACATTGTTACCGTTTATTTTTTAATAAAATACCTTTGAAGAACACTTCCAAAACAAAATCTATTTCAGATTCTTCATTAAGATCTTTTTTAGGACACTCAATTAAATAGAGGATATATGGAAAAACCAGGTGTTGGTACAAGCTAACGGTTTTATCCGGATCTGAACCTCTAAATTCTTTTTGCTTAATTCCTTCCGAAAATCTTTTAATTAAAATGTTCCTGTGCGAATTATGTCTTCTTACAATTTTTTCCCTGTTCAAAACAAAAAGATCCGTAGTAAATGGCACAATCTCCCTAACAAACAATTTAAACGCTTCCTTGTTTGAAAGACAGTAATTGAAAAGACTGCTTGTATATGTTTTCACAAAATCCGATGCTGATTCTGCTGCTTTATCCGCCTGGTTGATTATTTGTTTAAGATTTTTACTAACGTCTTCCACAATTTCTGAATAAATTTCTTCTTTACTGCTGAAATAATTATAAATTGTTCCCTTACCAAATTCAGATGATGCTGCAATATCATCCAGCGTTGTATTATTGAATCCTTTACCGGCAAACAGTTTTACAGAAGCATCAATAATTTCCTGTTTCCTGATTAATCGTTCTCTCTCTCTTCTTGTCAAGATATTCTCTTATACTCTTAAGTTAAAAAAATGACTGATCATTCGGATCAAAAACTACAAATTCATAAATTAATTTCAAATACCGTTCATCATGATATTGAGCGGTTAGTGATATTACTCACAAAATTTATATAAGCAGAATTATAAAAGGAGTGGGAATGAAAAAGGCGTCTTAAAAAGACGCCTTCTTTCTTTTTACTGAAGCTTAAATACGACTGGAATGGATACCTGAACTTTAACCGGTTTACCTCTTTGTTTTCCAGGCTTAAATTTGGTTTTAAGAACTGCATTAAGAGCTGCTTCATCGCAACCAGCGCCAATACCTTTAATAACATTGGCTTTCGTAACGTTGCCAGTTTCATCAACGAATGCAAGAATATAAACCTTACCTTCAACTCCTGCTCTTTTTGCAATCTCCGGATAAACAATTTTTTCCTGGATAGCTTTTATGCCGCCAATAGGTTCCGGCATCTCTTCAACAGCAACAAAATAAGTAGGTTCATCTTCAACAACTTCTTCTTTTGGAGGAGGAGGTGGTGCTTCCATCTCAGCTTCAAAATCAATTTCGGTATCATCAATTTCTATATCTTCCAAAACATCATCAGCAGGAGCTTCAATAGGAATTGGAGGTTTGGGAGGCGGAGGAGGTCTGTTTTCCTGTTTGGTCTGTTGAATATCTTCAACAGTAAATAATTCCTGCGGACCTTCCAACACTAAATCGCTTCCTTGAATATCCGGGAAATATTTAAACGCTACAATGAGAACTGCTAATGCAATTATTAAACAGATTTCAAAGTATCTTTTATACTTAGCCCTTAGATCGGCAATTGGTTTTTTTAGGTTCATTTTAGTACTCCTCAATTAAAGCTATATATCTACCGAAAAGTTAATAAATGATCTTAGTTTTGTCAAATTAGTTTCTTGTCCTTATACCATCTCCGGAAAATAATGTTCCCTGAATTCCTTAAGACAAATATTATAAAAAATTAACCCGTTTCCGCTTCTTTTTTGAACTTTTTTAATAAAAAGAATGTGATCAAAACACCGCAGGCTGCTCCAAGTGCATCAGCAATCCAATCTAATAATTCTGCACTTCTTCCGGGGACAAGCATTTGATGCAGTTCATCTAAAACTCCGTAACATATTGCAATAGCTAAAGTTAGTAGGATAGCATTACGCTGTGCGAAACTCAACTTTTCCTGGAAAATGAAGGTAAGATATAACAACGCTGACAAAATAAGGTATGCAAAAAAATGAACTACCTTATCCCCACCAATTCCTAAACTTGGTACGCTCTGCGCAGGTATTGAAGTTCCAACGAATAGGATAATCCAGTAAACCACTAACGTACTAAAAACCAAGGTGGTTCTATTTTTTTCTAAATATTTAAACAATAGATTTTGTAAGGAATTTTATTGAACGGGAAAGATTATTAATTAAATCGCTGGCAAGAATATCGTATTCGGTTCTTTTGTGAACAAGAATATCTGCTGTGAGACCATGTAGATAAACTGATGATATGATAGCTGTTTCAACATCTTTCTGCTGCGAAAGTAATCCGCCGATCATTCCTGTTAGTACATCGCCAGTTCCAAATTTTGCCAATGAAGGGTTTCCGGTAGTATTTATAAATGCCTCTCCGGCAGGATTAAAAATTATAGTTGGCGCACTTTTAAGAACAAGGTAAGCTCTCGTTTGCTTTACGAAATTTTTTCCATGCTTTAGTAAATCTTTTTTAAGTTCTTCAGTTTTAATTCCAATTAGGTTTGCAAATTCACCTAAATGAGGAGTTAGGATTTTATTTTTCAGATTTAACTTGAGGTACTTCCCTTTTCCTAAAGCAAAAATTGCATCGGCATCAATAACCATTTTTTTTAATGGATATTTCTTTAACAATTTTATTACGGCTTCGGTTGTTCCCTTTTCTCTTCCGAGACCGGGACCAACTGTAATAACATCTGCCCATCTAATTTTATCGTCAAGTTCTAAAACATTTTCCTCACTAAAAAACTCTTTATTATTATTGTTGTATGTGTGCACTACAACTTCGCCAAGTTTTTTATGTATTAAGCTTCTTACAGATTTAGGAAAACAAAGAATCGATGCCCCTGCACCAATTCTTAAAACCGATTTTGCAGTAAGTACCGCTGCTCCCGGCAGCGCACCTGAGCCAGCTATATTAAGAACTTTTCCAGCTGAGTATTTATGAAGATTTTTTCTTTTTGGAGGTAATCCATTTAAAGCATCTTCTGGTTCAACCAGGTATTCCGTGGTAGTAAACTGCTGGAAATAATCTGTGGAAATTCCTATGCTTCCTTTTTCCACTTCCCCCGAACAGGTATAACCATCACCAAAAAATAAACCTTTTTTAAACTCACCTAAAGTGATTGTAAGATCGGCAATAAAAGATTCTTCCGCAAAACCCTTATCGGAATCGAGTCCTGTGGGAATATCAATTGCAATTTTGTATGCTTTTATTCTGTTGAGAATATTTACTATTGAAGAATATGGCTCTCTTAGTTTTCCTTTAACGCCGCTTCCCAGCAAAGCATCAAATATTACATCGCAGTTTTTAATTATCTTTAATGATGCGGGTGATTTATACTTTACTAACTTAATGTTTTTACTATCGGCTGCTATTTTCTTAAGAATTGAAAGGTTTGTTTTGCAGTCGCCCGTCATTTCTTTTTCTGAGCCGGTGTAAACAACATTAACTTTGTAACCTTCATTGGCAAAGTGCCTGGCAGCAGCTAATCCATCTCCCCCATTGTTTCCCCTGCCGCAAACAAATCCTATTTTGTTTGAATTAAGCTCAGCAATTTTCCAGCTTGCAATTTCAAAAATCTCCCTGGAAGCGTTTTCCATAAGAACAATTCCGGGAATGCCCAGCTTTGTTATTGCATATTCATCTATTTTTTTTACTTGCGATGTTGAATAAAGAGGAATCATAAAGTATTAAAAAGAATCTTCTGTTTATAAAAATCTAAATGCAGTGCTAACAAATTTAACTATTTATTACTAAAGCAATGTAAGATAAAAATCAAACTTACTCTATAAATATCTGGTCTTCACCAAGTTCTTCAATTTTCAGATTATGTTTAGCTTCAGGGTGCAGTGCAATTTTAAGATGATTTCTTTTGTCGAAAATATCTTTGCCCTTTTCAACAATAATCATTTTTATCGATTCGTATTTAGTCATCACCTCGGCTAAATCTTTGTAATCGTGGAAATAAATTTCCATAAAATCCGGGTTTTCCGAAATATGAACTCCCTTGCAGCAAGGGCTGAAATCAGTAATCAAATCATTTTCAATATTCAACTTTAGAATATGACAATGAAATGGAAGCAGCACCCGGTTTCCAAAATAGAGACCTGTTAATTTTTTATCTAAAACTTCTTTAATAGTTTTCATAAATCACCCTTGGAGATAGTAAAATAATAACCAAACTATAATAAATATTGGAATTAATATTGGCAGCGAATATTTAATAACATATCCGAAAAAGCTCGGCATTTTTATTCCCGATCTTTCGCTGATAGATTTAACCATAAAATTCGGACCGTTTCCTATATAAGTCATCGCACCAAAAAATACAGCCCCGACTGAAATTGCCGAAAGATAAATAGGATGCAGATTCTGGAATTCAAGTACATCTGCTTTCACGGTCATCTCTAATCCAAATTTACCAAGCGCCGCACTTAAAAAGTTTAAGTATGTAGGGGCATTATCCAGGAAAGCTGATAAAACTCCGGTTGACCAATAAAAAATTCCCGGCGTTAATTTATCACCTAAAACACTTGCTTCGTGAGCAATTAATTGAAGAGCGGGAATCATCGTTGCAAAAATTCCGATGAACAGGTAAGCAACTTCTTTTATAGGTTCAAAATCAAACTCGTTCGCTTTTAGTATTTCTTTATCAGC
>CBEPPX010000117.1:0-6270 GCA_965511205.1 uncultured Ignavibacteriales bacterium
TAAAAGGAAATAATTCTTGAGAAGAATTAAAAATAACCTTTTTAAAGATTGGCAATTTTGAAAATGAATGATCCGTTACAAAATTCATCAGATTATACTATAGCTAAGTGGTGGAAACCCGATACAGGAGGAAAACTTCTATGTACGTTATGCCCGCGGTATTGCAAAATTGGTGATGGACAGCCGGGTTTTTGCTACATAAGACAAAACCATGGTGGAATTTTATATACTATTGGATACGGTCATCCTACCGGATTTGCATTAGATCCCATTGAAAAAAAACCGCTTAATCATTTTTTACCGGGTTCAACCATTCTTAGCTTTGGTACAGCCGGATGCAACCTTGGCTGCAAGTTTTGCCAAAATTGGTCTACCAGTAAAGCAAAAATTGATGAACTCAATTCGCTTACTGCATCACCGGAAGATGTTGTGAAGCTTGCAATAAAAAATTCTACTCCTTCCATTGCTTTTACTTACAACGATCCCACAATATTTGGTGAGTATGTAATTGATATTTCAAAAATTGCAAAAGAAGAAAATATAAAATCCGTTATGGTCACTGCCGGTTACATCGATAAAGAAGCTCGCAAAGATGTTTACAAATACATTGATGCTGCAAATGTTGATTTGAAAGCATTCACAGAAAATTTTTATTGGAAGAATACTTCATCTCACTTACAGGATGTTTTAGATACACTTACCTGGTTAAAACATGAAACAGATGTTTGGATAGAAATAACAACCCTGCTTATACCCGGTGAGAATGATTTGCAGGAGGAGATTAAAAAAGAATGCGACTGGATTCTGAAAAACCTGGGCGATTCGGTTCCTTTACACTTTACTGCTTTTCATCCAGATTTTAAAATGCGGGATAAAGAAATGACCCCAGCAAAAACATTAATAGCAGCCCGTAAAACTGCCATGGAGACAGGATTAAAATATGTTTACGTTGGCAATGTTCATAACGTTGAGGGGCAAACTACTTGTTGCCCAAACTGTAAAGAAAAGCTTATTAAGAGAAACTGGCATACTGTTATTGCAGATAACATAATTAACGGACGCTGCTCAAACTGCAAAACTGTAATTGAAGGCGTGTTCTAATTATTATTGATCTTTTCTCATCATACTATTATTCTTAATTATTATTTTTAATTTAACTCACCAAAATTTCAAGAAGTATTAAAATTTACTTATTCAGATTCAGGAAAAAATATGAATAACCTAGTTAACAAAAATGTATTTATAACCGGCGCTTCATCTGGGATTGGTAAAGCTTGTGCTGAAGCTTTTGCCAAACAAAAAGCAAACTTAATTCTTACAGCAAGAAGGATAGAAAAACTAAATGAACTTGCAAAAAAATTATCAGGGGAAACCGGTGTAAAGGTTAAGTGTATAGAGCTTGATGTGAGAGATAAAAAGAAAGTGCACGAAGTTGCTTCATCGCTTGATGGAGAATGGGAAAATATTGATATTTTAATAAATAACGCAGGATTAGCAAAAGGTTTCGATAAAATTTATGAAGGAAAGACTGACGACTGGGAAGAAATGATTGACACAAACATAAAAGGATTACTTTATGTTACACGCCAGTTTCTTCCTTTGATGGTAGCAAGGGGAGAAGGACATATTATTAATATTGGCTCTCTTGCAGGGCACGAGGTTTACCCATATGGTAACGTTTATGCAGCGACCAAGTTTGCTGTAAATGCGCTATCCAGGTCCATCCGGCTGGACGTTATTGATAAAGGAATTAAAGTTAGCAGTGTTGATCCGGGTCTTGTTGAAACCGATTTTAGTATTGTAAGATTTTCAGGTGATAAAGAGCGCGCTAAAAATGTTTACAGCGGAATAGAGCCGTTAACTGCCGAAGATATTGCAGAAGCTGTTCTGTTCTGTGCAAACAGGCCTGCTCACGTGAATATTAATGAGGTAATATTAACTCCGGTTGCGCAAGCTTCGGCTACACTTGTACATAGAAAAAACAATTGAACTTAGTGGGAGAATATTTAGACAAATAAGCTTATATCTCCCGCACCTTTTCTAATTACTACCGGTTCTCCCTGGCTTAGGTCTATTACACTCGAGGGCTCAACGCTTGAGCTGCCTGAAGATAGCATAAGATCTACTTGTAAATTGAAAATACTTTTTATCTCCATCGGATCGAATAGCAATTCTCCTTTTCTGTTAGTCGTGCTCGTACTAACAATAGGATTACCCAGTTCTTCAACTATTTTCATTGCAACAAAATGTTCAGGTACGCGTATTCCAACCGATTTTCTGTTGTTCCATAATTTTCTTGGTGCAGATTTAGCGGCTGGTAAAATAAATGTGTACGGACCAGGTAATAGGTGTTTCATGGTTCTGTATGCATAATCGGATACCTTAGCGTACTTCGAAATATCTTTAAGGTTGTGGCAAATAAAACTCAACAGCTTTATTTCCGGATTATTTTTTATTTCCTGTATTCGTTCTATAGCACTTTTGTTAAAAATATCACAGCCAATACCATAAACAGTGTCAGTCGGATAGATTATAACTCCACCTTCTTTAATTACCTTTACAGCTTTACTAATATATCTAAGTTGTGGATTCTCAGGGTGTAATTCATAAAATTCCATTAGATATCCTTTTAAAATGATGTTACCAAACGGACTTGAGTTAAAAAATTAGTTTGCCGGAATAAAATTTTAATATACAGAAACAATATCAGTAAGATAGAAATGAATTTGCTTTTGTCAACCCTTTTTATACCAAAATTGCCATTTTTTCAATAAATATTTTTTGAAGAGGTAAAAATTATTGTTTTCATTATTCGATAATTTTGTATATTTGTTGTTCATATTTTAGAGAAGGTTAGATTAACAGGAGACAAAATGTCTAGAAAATGCCAGGTAACAGGAGTAGGACCCAGAGCAGGAAATAGTATTTCTCATGCTCATAATAAATCTAAAAGAAGATTTTTACCAAACCTACAAAAGAAGAAAATATGGGTGCAGGAATTAAACAGGTTTGTAACACTCAAACTCTCAACAAGTGCTCTTAGAACAATAGATAAAAACGGCACTGCAGATATTGCTAAAATGATTAACGAAGGAAAAGTTAAAGTTCATTAATTGTGTTTAAAGATTTAAAACTAAAAAAGGGAGGCAGCTGCTTCCCTTTTCTATTTTAAAGTAAATCCATCCAGTTACTCTCTAACAACCCATACTTTAATTGTTGTACTTACACTAGTATGAAGCTTTATATTAACGCTATAGATGCCAAGGGTTTTAATCGTTTCTTCAATTTCAACTTTCCGCTTGTCAACATCATACCCCTTTTCTTTTAGCGCATCAACTATCATTTGAGTAGTGACAGATCCAAATATTTTATCTTCTTCACCAACCTGTACAGGAATAGTAATGGAAACTTTTTCCAGTTCGGCAGCCAGTTTACCGGCGGCATTTAATTCCTGCTGGCTTTTCTTTGCAACATTTTGTTTCTCTTCTTCCAGCGCACGTATGTTACCCTTTAATGCAGTGTAAGCAATTTTGTGCGGAAGGAGGTAATTTCTTGCATAGCCATCTTTAACTTCAACCACATCGCCAATTTGGCCTAGGGGTTCAAAGTTTTGTCTTAAAATTACTTTCATCTTAACTCCTGTTAATGCAATCTATCTGACTGTATCAGAAACATACGGCAATAAAGCCATATGCCTGGCACGTTTAATTGCAAGTGATAATTGTCTTTGATATTTAGCCCTGGTACCGGTAATTCTTTTAGGAATTATCTTACCCTGCTCAGTAGTATATTTTTGAAGCAGTTTTACATTCTTATAATCAATGTATTTGATATTATTTTGTGTAAACCTGCATATTTTTTTTGCTCTAATTTCTCTTTTCACTATCCGTTCCTTCTTCTTTTATTAAATCAGATTCTTCACTCGATAAAAATTTATCGAATGAATCTCCCGTATAATCGGTACTATTACTATCGGCTTTAGTTCCCTTTCCATCTCCATTGTCCACGCCATTTTCATTAGTAGGTGTAGGTGTATCTGTTTCTGCATCTACAAACTTAGCTCTTTTATTTAGGAATTGAATTCTGCGAGCTTTAATTTCTACAATACTTCTATTGTGTCCGTCATCAGATTTCCAACTTCTACTCTGAAGTTCTCCATCAACCAGAACAGCGGAACCTTTCTTCAATCTATCTCTGCAGCTTTCAGCTAACTTATTCCAGGCAACAATACCAACGTAACAAACATCTTCCTGCCATTGATTAGTGCTGTCTTTATATTTCCTGTTAGAAGCCAGCGAAAAATTAACAACCGGGGTTTGGTTTGTTGTTTGTCTGAAAGTAGGATCTTTGGTTAAATTTCCAGCAACTATAACATAATTTATTTCCGGCATTTTCAAGTCAGCCATATTTTAATCCTCCATACTATCATAAATTATTGGATTTTCTCAGGTTCACTGTTTAATTTCTCATTTTTATCTTCACTTATTTTGATCTCATTAACAACAGGTTCGGTTGCTGTTTTTTCTTCTTCCTGTAAAGCAGCTGCCTGTATCTTGCTCTGTTCGATCTGTTCCAGGGCAGCTTTGTTCAGTTTAAGAGTAAGATACCTTAAAACACTTTCATCCAGTTGGAATAATCTTTCGAGCTTTGAGACTATATCAGGCGAGGAATTGTATCTAAAAATAAGATAATATCCGATTTTGCTTTTTTTAACCACGTACGCCAATCGTTTCCTTCCCCAATCTTCAATCTCCTGAACTTCGCCCCCGTTGCTAGTAATGGTTTCTTTAATGCGGTTTGTGATGTTCCCAATTTGGTCATCTTCTAATGAAGCAATAAGTAACACTGCACTTTCATAGACTTGTGTTTTCATCACTGTCTATCACCTCCCTATGGTCAATTAGGCCCTTATTTTAATAAATAAGAGCAGGGTTGATAAATAATTCTATTAAAACGAAAAGAAACTTATTTAATTATTGGCGCAATAACAAGTGCAATTACAGCCATTAACTTTATTAAAATATTAAGTGATGGCCCCGAAGTATCTTTAAACGGATCACCAACGGTATCTCCAACTACTGCTGCTTTATGCGGTTCCGAACCTTCAGCGTAATGTATGCCATTAAATTCAATTCCTTCTTCAAACATCTTTTTAGCATTATCCCATGCACCACCGGCATTAGATTGAAAGATAGCCATTAGAACCCCGGTTACAGTAACACCTGCAAGCAATCCACCCAACATTTCCGCTCCGCCTAACATACCAATTAGAACCGGTGATAAAATAGCAAGCATTCCTGGTAATACCATTTTTCTAATTGCAGCTTTGGTCGAAATTTCCACACACTTACCATACTCTGCAACTCCATCTGCCAGCTCGAACGTTTTAACATCATCCGAAGACCACTCTTCTTTTTCCTTTCCTTCATTTCTTTTCATTACCTCGAGTGCTTTAGTAAGAGCAGGAATTGATTTAAACTGCCTTCTTACTTCCTCAATCATTGCCATAGCTGCCTGACCAACTGCGCTCATTGCAAGTGCAGAGAAGAGGAAGGGGAGCATTCCTCCTAAAAACAAGCCAGCCATAACCGGGGCCTTCGAAATATCTATAGATTTGATGCCTGCTGATGTCATATAAGCACCAAACAATGCAAGCGCTGTAAGTGCTGCGGATCCTATCGCAAAACCTTTACCAATAGCTGCTGTTGTATTACCCACGGCATCAAGTTTATCAGTTCTTTGTCTTACCTCTTTAGGAAGTTCTGACATTTCTGCAATACCGCCAGCATTATCTGAAATAGGACCATATGCATCAACAGCAAGCTGAATTCCTGTATTTGAAAGCATTCCAACTGCAGCAATTGCAATTCCGTACAACCCACCAAGAGAAAATGCAGCTATTATAGACGCAGCTAAAATAATAATTGGAAGAGCAGTAGAGATCATACCTGTACTAAGACCGGCAATTATGTTAGTTGCCGACCCGGTTAGGGATTGCCTGGCAATAGCGGTAACAGGTCTTTTACCAAGTCCTGTAAAATACTCGGTGATAAGACCAATAAGTACACCAGCAACCAACCCGATTACCGTAGCAAGGAAAATATTATTGGCAGTTATCGTATAAGTTTCACCGTAAAGCGGATCATTAAAAATCCATTCAGTCGGAAGTACCCAGTTAATAATAAAATAGAGAGCAATAATCATTAAAAAAGATGAACCAAATTCACCTAGATTCAATGCTTTTTGTGGATCTCCTCCTTCTTTAACCCG
>CBEPPX010000118.1:0-6239 GCA_965511205.1 uncultured Ignavibacteriales bacterium
AATGATGGAAACTGTCAATTGCCTACTTCGGATTTTTAGGTGAACTATCAAGATTCGGGGTTCGGGAAGAAGCTAAAAAAAAATATTTAAAGATGAAATAGGTAGCCGAACTTTTTAGTATTAATTTTTCCTACCCCGATCGGGTTAATGCTAACTTGGTAATATTTTTATCAATATCCAAATTTAATCTTACATAACAGAAAAGAAATTTTTTTGTAGTTTGTTAGCAGAAGAATTTACCTAATTAATGGTCGCGGAATTGAGTAAGCGGAATACTTTCATCACAATTTATTGTGTGCCGTCTAAAAATATATCTAACTTTACTAGTCAATTTTGAATCAATTACGTACTTATGCCGGATAGCGAAAAAATAATTGAGATAAATAATCTTACAAAAGATTTTAAAGAGATACGCGCTGTTGATAATCTTAACCTTAATGTATTAAAAGGAGACGTATTCGGATTCCTGGGGCCTAATGGTGCTGGTAAAAGTACCACCATAAGAATGCTGCTCTCATTGATCTCGCCAAAAGAGGGTTCAATAAAAATATTTGGAAAATCATTAGTTGAAAATAGAAATTCAATCTTAAGCAATGTTGGTGCGATTATAGAAAGCCCTGATTTTTACAATTATCTATCGGCATATAAGAACCTGGAAATTTTGGGCAGAATTTCAGGCAAAGAAGTTACCGGGAAAAGGGTGATGGAAATGCTCGATTTGGTCGGGCTTAAAGATAGGTGTAAGAGCAAGGTAAAAACGTTTTCTCACGGAATGAAACAACGGCTTGGCATTGCGCAATCCCTTCTGCATAACCCCGATCTTATCATACTGGATGAACCTACAGTGGGACTCGATCCGCAGGGTATGAAGGAGATAAGAGATTTAATAAACCGTTTAAGCAAAGAGGAAAACAAAACCATCTTTCTTTCTTCTCACATCCTTTCTGAAGTTGAATTAGTTGCCAACAGGATGACTATTATCAATAAAGGTAAGACAATTGTTGAAGGAAAGGTTAAAGAGCTTCTTAACTCGGGGAATTTTAACGTTACATTTGAAATTGATGATGTTGATAAAGCAAAACAAGTATTAAACACCACTTCCTGGCTAGATAAAATTGTTTCCCAAACAAATAATAAGCTGGTGTTTTCACTCAGCACTGATGAGATTGCCGGGCTGAACAAATACCTCGTAGAAAACAATCTGCTTGTTAGCGCTGTTGTTCCAACAAGATCATTGGAAGAATATTTTCTAAGCATAACCGGGGATACCGACTGATGATTACTTTGGTAAGAATAGAACTGTATAAGATCTTTAAAAAATGGAGAACCTATATCGGTTTTATAGCAATTGGAATTCTTGTTCCTATTATCCAGGTTGCAATGCTTTATGAAGGAGAGAATTCAATAAATTTCGTAACCAGGGACATAAGGGAATCATTTGTATTTGTTGGAAATTTGCTGAACTCTTATTTTATATCATATATTATTCTAAATGCACTGGCAGTACATATTCCTTTTTTAATTACTTTAGTTGCAGCAGACCTGCTTGCGGGAGAAGCTTCTGCGGGGACTTACCGTTTGCTGGTTCCACGCCCGGTTTCAAGAATGAAGATTGTAACCTCAAAGTTTTTTGCCGGAGCTATTTACACTAACTTTTTAATACTATGGCTGGCGGTCATCAGTCTTGGATTGGGCGTTATAATATTTGGTGTAGGTGAACTTATTGTTTTAAAATCAGGTACAATAATCATCTTTGAAAAAAGCGACGTGTTCTGGCGGTTTTTGCTTGCATACGGATATGCTTCACTTGGAATGACGGTTGTTTGTAGTTTAGCGTTATTGTTTTCTTCCCTGGTTGAAAATGCAATTGGTCCTATAATTTCAACCATGGCAGTAATTATAATTTTTATAATCATTTCAGCAATCAATATCGATTTGTTCAAAGGAATTAAGCCGTACCTGTTTACAAGTTATATTTTAAATTGGAGAGAATTTTTTAACGATCCGGTTGATACATT
Source organism: uncultured Ignavibacteriales bacterium (assembly GCA_965511205.1). Taxonomy (GTDB): domain Bacteria; phylum Bacteroidota; class Ignavibacteria; order Ignavibacteriales; family Ignavibacteriaceae; genus JAZGGS01. The sequence continues at coordinate 2,019 of CBEPPX010000118.1, forward strand.
TGAAATTATTAAATCAGTTCTAATTCTTGCAGGGCATATTGTACTCTTTTTTAGTATAACAGCATTTATCTTCAGAAAAAAAGATATTTTGAGTTAAAGGTGATTACTATGTTTAGAAAATATTTGTTTTTAATACTGCTCTTTTCAGTTACGGGATTTTCGCAAAGCAAAGATCCTGATGAAATTTTGGATAATGTTATTAAAGCTTTTGAAAAGATTGAAGACTACGTGGTTGATGTAAATATTAAAGTGGATGTTACTTTTTTAAAAGTTCCCGAAGCAAATGCAAAAATTTATTTTAAGCAGCCGGATAAAGTTCATATGGAATCGGAAGGATTTGCTTTACTGCCAAAACAGGGAATGAATTTTTCGCCGATAGGGTTTTTGAAAACAGATTATACAGCACTATACGATAAAGAAGTTGAGCTGAATGGAACAAATGTTTCAGTTCTTAAAGTTATTCCCCTGGATGAAAGATCGGATGTAATTTTAAGTACTTTCTGGATAGATCAGGCTACTAATAGGATTATGAAGGTTGAATCTTCCAGGAGACCAGGCGGTACTTTTTCCATCGATCTTACATACCGAAAAAATAAACCTGATTTTCTTCTACCCGCAACAATGGTTTTCACTTTTGCGATTGAAGATATACACTTTCCAACAGGGATTACAGGTGATTCGAATTCTGAAAGCAATAATGAAAATGAGAAAGAGGATAAAGACAAAACGGGGAAAGTTTATATCAATTATTCAAATTACAAAATCAACCAGGGGCTATCTGATGATTTATTTAAAGATGAAAAAGAATAGTCGCACTTCACTTTCCTGATTATACTACACTCTTCTTTAAACTTTATTAATATAATTTTAACCTAAAATTAAGGTTTTTCTTATTATGAAGGACGGCCGGACAAACAACTATATAATGAATGTGAGGGCAAAACATTACTTACAAAAATTGCCCGGCCGTCACTAACCTGGTCACTATAGGAGGCTACTCTACATAAGAGGTGTGACCAGATTTGGGAGAAGATTGTCAGAGTTTCTATATTCTGACTATGTCAAGATTGTAATAATTAGCTACTCAAAAAAAGTCAAGAATTTTTCAAGTATTTTATTAGCCAGTAAAAAATTGCCTCACTATATATTTGCTGGGAAATAACTTAATAGTTTAAGATATGCTGATAGCTGCCCCCTGTGGTGTATTTCGTGGTCACGGTTACTGCGATTATTTAACAGCCAGATTGTTACTCCTGTTTCAAATTGCTCTGCTTGTAGAATATCATATTAAACCAGTATTGGTTAAATATCAGGTTAATTGTTTTAGTTGTTTGGTATGATGAACGTAGTGATTTATCAAAACATTTACCCATTCAACGAATCGCTTTTTCTCTTCAATATCTGTTTGCTTTAGTGTGGATAGAAAACCTGATAATTCTGTTTGCGCAGTTTTTAATTCCAATACCATTTGATCCCAGCTTAAGTGCTTGCGCGATTCAACTGCAGATTTATTAAATGAATCAATATCATAGTTATCATCAACATCAGGATTTGTAAGAAAAGCTTTAAATTGATTTACTATCTCAACTTCCCATCCAACAATATGTGATAAAACATCCTTCACAGACCAACTACCCTCTGTAATTGTCTGATCACGAAGTTTAGCATTCAAACCTTCAATTACCTGGTTGAATTCTTTTTCAACTGTATATAAGTTCTCACAAAGCTTTAACCACTCAGACCATTGTAAATCATTTGATTTCAAGATATTCAGTTCCTGTTTGATTTATCTTTGCGTTGTAAAAATGTAAAATATCCTTCTTCATTATTTTTATCATCTTTAAGCCATTTCGAAATAAGCATATACTCTTTCTGCAGTACCTTATTTACTTCCGGGGAAAATGCTGGATAGTCAGCCGGTTCATTTGAAAACTCACGGCTAAAAATAAAGTAGGTTGGCTGTTTTGAAAGAGTGTATAACAAATCTATTTTTTCGTGACCAGGAAATCCCTTACCAAGATCCTCAAAATCCATTTTAGCAATTACAGGATCTACAAGCCCATGAAAATCGTAAACCTTAAGATCAGAGTAAAATGAAATTGCTCCAATTGCATCTGTTGCAAGTGATTCATCATCACTCTTTTTATACTCGTTAAAGAACTTCCCAATTAGTGTGAGTCTGTTTGAGTGCCACCGCTCTGTAAGAACTCCCTGGTATTGTCCATGAGTTATTCCAGGTTTGTGAAAGAGGACCTTTTCTAATGGAGTAGATTGGAGTAATGTACCGATTAAAGCTATTAGGATGAATATTACTGCCAAAGAATTATTACTTATTGTTTGCCCGGAATTTTTCATAAGATTAAAACCTGCTGTAAGCAAGATATAGATGAAGGGAAGAACCGGCACAAAGAACCTGTACATTGCCATGTAATCGCCGCCAACTAATATTATGTAGAGAATATAAGCCGAGCAGAATACTCCGCAAAACATCAAACTAAAGCTGTGATTGCTTAAAGGTAGACATAACCATTCAGATAGGGAGAACTTTTTAATCTTTAGCATCTCTTTCTTTTTCCAGAAGAGGTAGAGCAGCAGGGGCAGGAATGGCAAAATGAAATGAAGAGAAAAATAAATTAAATATTTTAATCCCCTGAACCATTGATGGACTGTACCGCCCGTCTTCGCATAAAAAGTTAGTGGAAGTAAAAATCCAAAATAAGAATAACGCCACGTAAAGTAGATAATGAAAGGAACTAAATAAACTAAAACTCCCACGATTAAAGGTTTTTTATTTCTTCCTAATTTCTCCTTCTTCAAATAAAAAATTATATGAGAGAAGAGTAGCAATAGAAAAATTCCGAATCCCTCAGGTCTGGTTAATGTAGCAAGAAAGCAGAATAAAAAAGATAGGTTTAACGACTTACTCTTACCAGATTTCCAAAAAGAAATTGAATGATAAGCAGATCCAATAATAAAGAATGTAAAAAGATTCGTTTCCATACCACTGGATGCCCATGTTGCAAAGGGACCTGAGACAGCAAGGAAGAGGCAGGGTAGGAGGGCAGTTGTATCATTTAAACCGATTTGCCTGGAGATTTTAAAAACATAAAATAAAGTAAATATGCCTGCGGTAATTCCAATAACCTGTGCAAAGAGGATAATATCAAATCCTGCGAGTGTACCAAGTGTGCAGATTAAAACCCAGAGAAAATTGGTGAATCCCTCAACAGGGAGTTCCCCAATATTCCAAACAAGTCCATAACCTTCCGCAAGATTTTTTGCAAAACGAAAACTGATAAATGAATCTTCTGCGGGAACTGATAAAATTACAGCATGGAGAATGAATAGTATAACAATAGTTAGAATCCCTAATATAACAAATCTATTTTTCATCCCATTCAGTCAACTTTCCATCCCTGAAAAAAAAAGTTACATTGCCGTAGTACCATTGCGTAAAAACTCCCCAGCGTTCTACATTTTTATCAATTTTATCTGGTTTACCCCAACTGTCTCTTACCATCTCATCAGTCATCCCGGTCCAAATCTGTTTATACGAAACTTTCTCTCCAACTCCTTTCCCATATTTTAAAACATATAATTCACGGTAAACAGTAATCACTTCCTGTTCTAATTCTGGTATTCTGTTTCTCATATTGTCGGTTTCAATTTTAATATCTTCTATCTCATTTTTGAGCTGATCTCTACTAATGTTTAATTCATCTTTTTCCCGGTTGTATTCTTTTTCTGTCATCTGGGCAAAAGTAGTAAGCGAAATGAAAATGAATAGAACGGAAAATATTAAAGTTGTTCTGTGCATAAGAACATTTAAATTTTAGTTTAATAAGTAAAACGTAAAGTTAATGATTTGTTAAATTATTCTAATAGTTCTAGTGTGCAGAGATCGAAATATGATTTGCCCGGGGCGATGTGAGAAAACCCTCCCGATAATTTTATCTGTAAGCTGTCGCCTGAAACTGAAGTTATTGTATCTAATATTGAATAATTTTTCCATGATTCACTATCAACAATTGTTCGGTTAATTTGAGATAGAGAATCCGGAGCATCCAAAAGTATTTCAGCATAACCAGGGTTGTTTGAATATTTAGACCAGAAGGAAAATTTATAGATATGTGTTCCTTCCGGAATTATAACAGTGGAAATAACATCATTCCCACTACCCCAAAGCACATCGATGGTGATTGCCCAACTTCCTCCATTTGG
>CBEPPX010000119.1:0-6210 GCA_965511205.1 uncultured Ignavibacteriales bacterium
TCTGCCTTAACCATGTTTACACCAAAATCGGTAAGGTCTCGTATCATCGATTCTACATCTCTTCCAACGTAACCAACTTCTGTAAACTTAGAAGCTTCAACTTTTATAAAAGGAGCTGCGGTAAGTTTGGCTAGCCGCCTTGATATTTCAGTTTTACCAACTCCCGTTGGTCCTATCAAAATAATATTGTTCGGAAGTATTTCTTCCCGCAAAACATCTTCCACCTGCTGCCTGCGCCACCTATTCCTTAATGCAATAGCAACAGCACGTTTTGCATCGGTTTGCCCGATGATATAATTATTCAGCTCTTCAACAATTTTTGTTGGTGTAAGTTCTTTCATTGATGGGTTTGACATATCTAATTCATTTCTCCTTAGTCGATAACTTCAACATTTATTTTATCGTTTGTGTAAATGCAAATCTCGGAAGCAGTTTTAAGGGCTTCTTCTGTAATTTCCCTTGCAGAAAGTTTGCTGAATTTTTTTAACATTTTAGCAGCGGCAAGTGCATACATTCCGCCTGAACCGATTGCAACAATTTTATCATCCGGTTCAATCACATCGCCGTTACCCGAAACTACAAGTGCTGTATCTTCCGAAATAATTGCAAGCATTGCTTCCAGCCGGCGAAGGAATTTATCGGTGCGCCATTCCTTTGCGAGTTCTACCGCTGCACGGTTAACATTTCCACGGTACTGCTCCAGTTTATCTTCAAACCTTTCCATTAATGTAAACGCATCAGCAGTTCCACCGGCAAATCCGCAAAGCACTTTACCGTTGGAAATTTTTCTAAGCTTAAGCGCGTTATGCTTCATAACGGTGTTGCCTAGAGAAACCTGCCCATCACCGCCAAGTGCTGCCATTCCGTTGTGTACAATGCCTAAAATGGTTGTCGATCTTATTTTTTGCTTCATCAATTTTCCTTCTCAGTTTCTATAAATTTTTTGTTTTATAGGGTTCTAAAAAATTAACCGGAAATATTTTCGGTACCGATTTCCTGTAATCTGTATAAATTTCTCCAAAGTGTTTTGCTAATTTCTCCTCTTCGAAATAAGAACCAATGTAAAAATAAATCACTAAACAGAGGAAAAACACCAGGTAGAACAAATCCATCGTAGGTCTGAACAACAGGATAAGTATAGAAAAGAAATAAACAGGATGCCGTGTGTATCTAAAAGGTCCCTCTAATTGAAGAGTTAAATTTTCATCAAGTTCAGAATTATAATTTTTTGCAAAATATCTTTTTACCTGGTTCAATCCTAAAAATTCCTTAAAACAAATATACTTAAATGCCCAGAATAACCCTGCCAGTGCAAGGAACTGCGGCACCAAAATAATAAGATCAAACGGGTTGGGTAAATCGTAAAGAATTAAGTAAGGTTTAGGTGAAAGATCATAAATAAGGTAAAGTGAGGCGAGAGCGAAAATATTATACCCCAGCCGGTAAAATGCAATAAGATCACCAAAATTCCTTTTAAACCACTCTTTAACTTTTATTGAGGCAAGATAAGAATGAATTAATGCGTATAAACCAAAAAGAAGAATTATGATAAGAACATCAAACACATAATTCATTATAACTCTTTTCGGAGCCGTGCAACAGGTATCCTTAACTGCTCCCTGTATTTTGCAACTGTTCTGCGCGCAATATGAATTCCCTCTTTGTTTAGCAGCTCGGCAAGTTTATCATCACTAAAGGGCTTTATCTTATCCTCACCCTCAATTATTTCTTTTAACATTTCTTTGATGTGCTTGTTTGATACCTCTTCACCGTTATCAGTTGTTAATCCCTCGCTGAAAAAATATTTAAGTTCATGGATACCCATAGGACTTTGAACGTACTTTCCGTTAACAACCCTGCTAATTGTTGAGATATCCATATTTATCTCTTCGGCAATGTCCTTATAAATCATTGGTTTAAGAAGCTTTGGTCCCTTCTCAAAAAACTGGTACTGCCTCTGGAAAATTGCTTGCATTATTTTCATCAGCGTTTCCCTTCTTTGCTGTATACACGCAATAAACCATTTTGCAGATTCAAATTTTTCCCTTAAAAATTTATACGTCTCTTTTTCTCTAGTAGATTTTTTTCCTCTCTTACTCTTATTGCTTTCAAACATTTCCAGGTATTGCCTGCTAATAGTAACCGATGGCATACTTCTATCGTTAAGAGTAATTACAAAATCATTTTCAATTTTTTCTATTGAAAAATCTGGTGAGATCTGGTTCATTTCAGCCGATTCAATATTTCCTTCGCCCGGTTTGGGATTCATACTCTGGATAAGCTCAACGGTAGCTTTAAGAGTTTCATCAGTCATGTTCATTTTTAGCTTAAGCGCTTCAAACCTTCGCTTGGTAAAATCATCGTAGAATCCTATCAGCATTTTTTCTGCAAGATATTTGTAATAAGTATCTGCATATTTATCTGCACGTAATTGAATAAGCAGGCACTCTTGTAAATTGCGGCTGGCAATTCCAACCGGATCAAAGTGCTGTATTTTCTCCAGCATTTCTTCTGCAACTTCAGGTTTAATAGTAATATGTTCAAACAGTTCAAGTTCATTTAATATCTCATCAAGGTCTCTTTTCAAATAACCATCCTGGTCAAGGTTGCCTATTATCTCTTCACCCAGAATATACATTGTTTCATCAAGGTTAAGCAGTCTAAGCTGTTCCGTAATATGCTCTGTAAGTGTTTCTCTTGCGGGGGCTATCGGATGGTATTGTTCTTCGTCCTGGTTTTTAAAACTTTTTTCATGCTCAAAGTCGTCATCATTCATAAAGTCTTCAATTTCAAATTCTTCCTTATCAGGATCATTTATTTCTTCTAACTCATCATCTTTTTCTTTATCCTTATCTTCCTGCGTCATTTCCAGTTCTTCTTCAAGAATAGGATTTAATTCCAGTTCAGTTTTTATTCTCTGTTCCAGCGCAAGAGTATTTAACTGTAGCAGTTTCTGGTATTGAATCTGCTGCGGCGATAGTTTCTGCTGTTGTGATAATCTCTGGTTTAATGATAACATATTACCTTCCGATGGCTTCCTTAAATTGTGAATACCAATTTTTTCCGTAGAGCCGGTTAAGCGGCTCCTCGCAATACTCTGCAACGGTTATATTATTATTTTTTCCTGCATCAATAGCAGGTTCACACTCATCAAATTTTTCAAATCTTAATACATCCCCTCCAAAATCTGAAACCCTTATTGGGAACAAGTGACAGGAGATCGGTTTTTGAAAATCAGTTTTCCCTTCTCCGTACGCCTTTTCGATTGCACATTTTGCAATATCATCTTCAAAGTAAACAAAAACACATTCCTTATTATCCATACTTCTGATCAGTAATTCATCGCTTTTAGTTTCGTAAAAACCGTTCTCTTCAATTTCTTTTTTATGATTCTCCGATAAATAAACTTTTACGGTTTCTAAAATTTCCTCTATTTTCTCAATCTCACTTTTTTTCAGCGGCGCACCAAATTCACTTTCAATAGTGCAGCAGGCACCTTTACACTTTTTTAAATCGCATTTAAAGGGCATTTCTGCAATTTCTGCACGAACAAGTATGTTTCCAACCGGTAATATTTTCCAGCTCATAAAATTGGAATAATTTTTGATGAAAAATACAGAATTGTTCGAAAATAGCAAAGTTTAAATCGTTCCGGCAATTCATTAAATTCCCGCCTATATTTTATCAAATCTCGCACCACATTTATGGACTTAAAAAATAAAGTTGTTCTTTTAACCGGCGCATCTTCCGGAATAGGATATTCACTTGCTCAGCATCTTGCAAAGGAGGGCTGTAAACTTGCTTTAATTGCAAGAAGGCAAAATCTCCTTACTAAACTTTCCTGGGAAATTAAGAGTGACGATTTGTTAACCATTCAATGTGATGTTGGAAAGCGGGAGCAGGTAACTGAAACTTTCGGAAAAGTTAAAGATCGTTTCGGTAAGATTGATATAGCAATTCTGAATGCTGGCGTTGGCGGAAGAACAGGACTGAATTTTTATAATGGAAATAGAGCAAAAGAAATTTTCGATACAAATGCATTGAGCATTGTTTACTCTGTTGAACAACTTTTACCAGAATTTATGGAACGAAAGGATGGAATGATAGTTGGCATTTCCACGCTTGCCGATTCAAGGGGATTTCCGAAAAGCGGGTTTTATAATGCAAGTAAAGCTGCTGCAACAATTTTACTCGAAAGCTTAAGAATAGAATTAAAACCTTTCAACGTTAAGGTTATAACTGTAAAGCCGGGTTTCGTTCGCACACCAATGACTGATAAAAATGAATTTCACATGCCGTTTATGATGAATGTTGATAAAGCAGCAAAGATCATCCTTGAAGGAATTAAAAAAGAGAAGCGGGTGATTGAATTTCCTCTTCCAATCGTACTAGCAACAAAGTTGATGAATATTCTGCCTAACTTCCTGTTTGATAGGTTAGCAGGTAAAAAACCTCCGGCAAGAAAAGATAAAGTAATTACGGAATAGAATAATTATATTGAGGTAACATTATTTATTGGGCAATGTTAAAATATATATTTTTCTTTTCCCCACTTTTTTTTTCTGCTGCTTTTGCACAGACCGACACCACGCTCGTCTTAAGCGAAATAATGTTCTTTCCCACTTCGGGACCAAATGAATTTATTGAACTTTACAACTTTAGTGAAACAGAAAGTATTGATCTAGATAGTTTTAAGATCAAATATTCTACTTCCACTCCTGATATTATTATTGATGCAGGCGAAGGAACAATTCTCCCTCCAAATTCTTTTGCAATAATCCTGGAAGGTGATTATCCCTTTGGTTTTGGTATTTACGATGGCTTAATTCCACCGGAAGCATTACTATTAAAAATTGATAACAACTCTTTTGGCTCATCCGGGATGGCTAACACTTCCGACAGACCGATCTGGCTATTAAATAACAACGAAGATACGCTTGAAGCTTATTTATATTCTGCAAATAACAGTGAGGCAATTTCCGATGAAAAAATTGAACTTAATAAGGATAGTTCATCCTCCAATTGGGCAAACTCAATTGTAACGAATGGTACACCCGGTTTTCAAAATTCTGTTACACCTGTTCAGTTTGATTTGGCAATGAGCTCACTAACATTTAACCCTTCCAATTTAATAGAGGGTGATAACGTTACAATTTCCGCAAAAGTTAAAAACTTAGGAACTGAGCTTGCACAATCCTATTCAATTGAAATTTATAACGATGTAGATTTTGATTCAACCGCAGACCCGGGTGAATTAATTTTCTCCCAGCCGTACAATAATCTTCAGCCGGGAGATTCTGTAACAGCAACCACTATTATGAATTCATTACAGTCTGGAGATTACCAAATAATTGCAACTGTTATTTTTTCGCTGGATGAAAATCTTACCAACAACCAGATGATAAATAGTTTCGTTGTTTTCCCTCCCGGAAGCAACTACAATGATGTAGTGATAAATGAAATTGTGTACGCTCCATCTTCCGGAGAACCGGAATGGGTTGAGTTATTTAACAAAACTGCTGAGCCCCTTAACATTAAAAATTGGAAATTGTTCGATGCTGCCAGTTCAATTACAATTACAACTGAAGATGTTTTAATTCCTGCTAACTCTTTTATTGTTCTTACTAAAGATTCTTCAATTCTTAACTTTTACAATGTTCCCTCGGAAATTATCAAGCTGAACCTTCCTGTACTTAATAATAGCGGAGACGCAGTTGTTATTAAAGACTCAATCGGTGTTTTAATAGATTCACTTTTTTATCTTCCTTCATGGGGTGGAAATACAAGCGGAAGATCACTCGAAAGAATTTCGGTTGAGGAAGCGAGTACTGATTCACTTAACTGGGGAACTTCTGTTAACATTTTTAAAGCCACGCCGGGAACTGTTAATTCACTAACACAAAAAAATTATGATCTTGGAGTTTCAAATATTCTATTTAATCCCACGCTTCCTTTAAGAGGTGATACAGTTTCTATATCCGCGAAAGTTAAAAACATAGGACTGAATTCTGCCATCTTTTTTCTACGGCTTTGGGAAGACACCAATCTCGATTCAATTCCAGATTTATTTTTAGAAGAAATTGCAATCCCATTCATCGCAGCAGGAGATTCGTTCATTTATAATTTCTCTTTTTTAATTGAAAATTTGCATTCTGAAAAAGGTTTTTTAGTTAACGCAGTTTTTAATCTTGATGAAGACACAACAAACAA
>CBEPPX010000120.1:0-6151 GCA_965511205.1 uncultured Ignavibacteriales bacterium
ATAATAAAAATATTTTCAAATATAAAATCTCAATTAAGTTAGTTTCATACAAGTTTGAAAAGAAAATTAATATATTTAATTCTTTGGATAAAAGAATTATTTAGATTCTGTCCAGCAAGCAAAAAGAATATTGACAGGCAACAGCTTTTCCTTAATTGCGGGCATCGTGGTTCTCCTGTTAACGAACCTGAAAATACAATTCCCTCATTCGAAAGAGCATTAACTGAAGGTGTAAATTCATTAGAAATCGATTTATGTGTTACAAAAGATAAAGCAGTTATCCTTTGGCACGATTGGAATCCTGATGAGTTAGTTTCGCTAATTAGAGAGAGGGGTTTTGAACCGGAAGTAAGTTACAAGCCTGATTTCCCTCCACTATTTACTGAGCTAAGAAAAAAGATAAGCGAACTAAACCTTGATACTTTCCGAGAAAATTATAACTACATTAAAAAAGGAGAAAGTGAATCTGCCAAAGCTCACATTCCCACATTTGAAGAATTTATAAAGTGGGTAGCTGATAAAGAAAACGTAAAATATGTTTACTTAGATATTAAAGTTCCGGATGATGAAAAAGAATTATTTCTTGTTATTCTCGATCAACTTGATGAATTGAAGAAGAAATATAATCCATCCTGCAAATTTATTATTGAAACTTTTAGTACAGAGGTGCTTGAAACTGGTAAGAGCAAATATCCTGATTTAATTTACTGCCTGGATGTAATGCTTCCTCCCGGATTAATCCTTATTCCTCGTTCACACAGCAGTATTAAACTAGCTGCGTTAAATGATAATACTGTTGCGCTGGTTCTTCGCCCAAGAAAAATTACAATTGCAAACTGGATGACTTACAGACGTGTAATTCGTTTTGATGTTAAAAAAAGGAAACAGCACAATAAACAATCTTCATTGAGAAAAATTGAATTCCTTTTTGGCTGTACGATAAACGATAAAAAAGAAATGGAATGTTTGATTAAGAAAGGAATTAATGGCATGCAAACCGATTATCCGCGAAGATTAACCAATCTTGCAAAACAGTATGAGTTGAAGAGATCTTAATTACCAGAGAATTTTAGAAGGTATGCTTTTATAAAAAGATTTATATCACCATCCATTACTGCCTGTGTATTAGATGTTTCCTCATTTGTGCGGTGATCTTTAACCATATTGTAAGGATGAAAAACATAAGAGCGAATCTGGCTTCCCCATTCTATTTTCATCTTACTCTTTTCAACTTCATCAAGCTCTGCAGTTTGTTTTTCCAGTTCTCTCTGGTATAACTTTGATTTTAATAATTTCATTGCGTTTGTTCTATTCTGTATTTGCGATCTTTCACTCTGGCATGCAGCTACCAATTTTGTGGGTAAATGGGTAATTCGAACAGCAGTTTCAACTTTGTTAACATTTTGTCCCCCTTTCCCACCGGATCTATAGGTATCTATTCGAAGATCGGCTGGGTTGACTTCAATTTCAATTGTATCATCAACTTCAGGAATAACAAAAACAGAGGCAAAAGATGTATGTCTTCTTTTATTTGAATCGAAAGGAGAAATGCGAACCAAACGATGCACACCGTTTTCGGCTTTTAAATAACCATAAGCAAATTCACCTGTTACTTCAATGGTAGCACTTTTTATTCCAGCTCCGTCTCCATCAAGTACATCCAGCAAAGTCATCTTATAATTATTCTGCTCACCCCATCTTAAATACATTCTAAAAAGCATATCAGCCCAATCCTGTGCTTCTGTACCTCCTGCACCTGAATGAATTGTTAAGATGCAGTTCCGTTGATCATCTTTTCCGCTGAGCATGTTCTTAAACTCTGCATCTGAAACTGCGATTTCCAAAGCATCCAATTCATTCCTAATATCTTCAGTAAATGATTCATCTTCTTCCATTGTGGCAAGTTCGATAATTTCGGATGTATCACTTCCCTTCTTATCAACATTTTGCCAGAGTTTCACCCAGTGTTCGAGTGATTTAATTTGTTGTAAAACTTTTTGTGCAGCTTTCTGATCATTCCAGAAGGTTGGCGCTTCGGTTTGATTTGTTAATTTTTTGATTTGTGACAGCTTACCATCAACATCAAAGATACCCCCGAAGATTTTCAATTCTATCCTGGTAAGATTTTAATTCTTTTTGTTCTTCGTTGTACATTTCATTCTATCTTTTTATTTCAATTTCCATTCTTAAAAGTGCTGCAGCGAGTGTTTTACCTTGTGCATCGTGCTTTAATGAAACAGTCCCGCCGCCGCCAAGTGTGTTGTGTAAAAGAAAATTCAATGCTTTTAAATTTGGCAATTCAAATCTTTCAACTTTGCCGTGGCAAATGCCTTCAAAATGTTTTTTTACTTTTTCAGCTGTTAAGTATTTTTTTATGATGTCATAGCCCTTATCATCGTATGCAATTAAACCAATGTTTGCAGCATCTCCTTTATCTCCACTTCTTCCATGCGCGATGTCTATCAATTTAACCTTACTCATTTCAACTCCAGAATTTTTACTTTAGGTTGAACAAAATCTTTTGGAAGAAGTGCAGGCCAGTAAGCAATAACGTCACTTGGTTTTGGTCGTCCGCCTGCAAAACCAGTTACACTTGGAGGACCGGTTAAAATTAGCGGTGCAATCTCCTGAGCGAAGCGTGTAATTGTTTCCCGCTCCTGTGCTCTTACTGAAACTCTTAACATTATCTCATTTATATTATCCTCATCCATTTCCCGCGCTAAGGTTTCGTGAGTGGCATTGTAGCCAATAAAGGCAGTTCTTATTTCATCAAACTGAAGGTTGAGATGTTTTAAACGTTTTCTAAGAATCCTGTCTGCCTTTTGTGCTTTTGTTAAAGCATGCGGCCACGAATAGGTTAGCGAACCATGAGTACTGTAGCCATTATGATATGAACAAGATACCTTGTAGGAATCAGTTTCAGGTTTGCCCTTTATATTAAAAACTTTTACTCGGTTCTTGCCAACTTCTTCAATTTTAATTGAAGTAAAATCTGCAATACAATCAGGTGTAATATAAACTGTTGGATCACCAATTTCATAAAGAAGTTGTTCTGCAACAGTATGAAACGAAACCTGCCCGCCTGTGTTTTCGTGCTTTGTAATAATCACCTCTCCGTTTGGATACGCTTCTGCAATCGGGAAACCAATCTCTGTAAAATTTTCTATTGATTGCCAGTCACCCAAAAAATTTCCACCGGTTGATTGTGCACCGCATTCTAAAATGTGCCCTGCAATTGTTCCTGCTGCCATCAAGTCATAATTCTTTTTATCCCAACCAAATTCATAGATCATTGGAGCAAGAGTTAAGCCGGTATCGGTAGTTCTTCCTGTAATTACAATGTCTGCTCCTTTTTCAAGTGCTTCTACGATTGGCATGGCACCGAAGTAAACATTAGCGCTTACCATTTTATCTTTATAACTAATTATAGATTCGCCTGATTCCATGTTATTCAATTCACAACCCTTTTCAATAATATCATCAAGGCAATCAATTATATTATCGCCGAGGACTACGGCAATTTTAATCTTTTCAATATCAAGGTTAACAGCTTCAGCTAAAATTGCATCTGCACAGGCAACAGGATTTACACCGCCGCCATTTGTAATAACTTTAATCCCCTTTTCTTTACAGACAGGAAGAATCTTTTTCATAAGTTCTGGAAGATCGCGCGCATAACCAAGTTTTGGGTTCCGGTTCATCTGTTTTTGCAGGATTGACATTGTTACTTCTGCTAAGTAATCCATTACTAGAAAATCGATATCTCCTTTAGTTACCTGATGATAGGGCGCATCTATTAAATCTCCCCAAAAGCCCTGCCCTGATGCGATTCTAATCTTATCTTTCAATTTATTTCTCCGATTGTGCGTAATTGAATGTGAGAGTTCAAAAATAAAGGTATCTCATTATAAAAATAAGATACCTCAATTTAGGAAGAATTAGAGAAAGGGGAAAGTCAGGTTATGCGCCAACAAACTTTGTTATTTTCTATAATGAAACTTGTATAACCTCTTAAAATCCTAAACTAAAATTGCTTTGTAGCCATAACAATGCAATCCGGATTTTCCTTCATCCTGTATTTTCCTGAAAACCATTTTAACTTTCTGCCCAATTTTTAGTTTATTAAAATCAACATCTGCAATTTGAGTTGTTAACCTAACTCCACCTTTTAATTCAACAATTCCAACAGCATAAGGTGTTTGCAATGAAAATGTATCGGATGCAACCCTTATTACTGTAAAAGTTTTTATTGTGCCTTCATCACTCAGTTTAATTGTTTCAAATTCTTTCGATTTGCATTTTGGACAAATCAACCTCGGTGGAAAACTAACCTTTCCACAACCTTTACACTTTCCTGCTTCAAGGCGGTAACGTTGTGGTTTTTCCCTGTGATATCTTGGACTTATCATATTGCCTCCAGAATATTTATTACACAACTTGCACCGGAACCACCCATATTTTGTGCTAATCCTATTTTTGCATTTTTAACCTGCCTTTTTCCAGCCTGTCTGGTAAGTTGCTCGTAAAGTTCAATTATTTGTGCAATGCCTGTTGCTCCAACAGGATGCCCTTTAGATTTTAATCCGCCGCTTGAATTTATTGGGATCACTCCATCCATAGATGTTTTACCTTCCTCAACTGCGGAACCACCTTTACCTTTTTTAAAGAATCCAAGATCTTCGGTAACAACAATCTCAGCAATTGTAAAGCAATCATGTACCTCGGCAAAGTTTATATCAGCAGGTTTTAATCCCGCCATCTTATAAGCTTTTTCAGCTGCTGTTTTTACAGCATCAATAGTTGTTAAACTTTTTCTGCTATGAAGTGCAATCGTACCCGATGCCTGTGAAGTTGCCTTTACACGAACAGATGTTGCTTTAATCTTCTTAGCAATATCCAACGGGCAAAGAATTACTGCTGCCCCGCCATCACTAACAGGCGAGCAATCAAGCAATCTTAAAGGATCTGCAACTAATGTTGAATTTAAAACTTGATCAACGGTAATTTTGCTTCTGAATTGAGCATCAGGATTATTCAAACCATTTAAATGATTTTTAACTGCAACTTGAGCAAGGTTTTCTCTCTTTGTTTTAAATTCATGCATATGTGCATTTGCGATTAATGCATAAAGACCAGGGAATGTAACTCCTTGATATACTTCATATTCCTGATCGGCGGCAGTAGCAAGGGCTGCAGTCACATCTGCACCATCAGTCATTTTTTCAACTCCCCCTGCAAGAACAAAATCACTTGCACCAGAAGCAACCTCGTGATAAGCAGCACGGAAAGCTACTCCACCTGAAGCACAAGCAGATTCAACTCTTGTTGCGGGTATGGGATTCTGCCCTAAGTAATCTGCCATAACTGCACCGAGATGTTCCTGCCCAACAAACAATCCACTGGACATCGAACCAACATAAATTGAATCTATATGATCCACTCCTGCTGATTCAATTGCGCCAAGTGCAGCTTCAACAAAAATATCTTTTATAGATTTCCCCCATAACTCACCGAAATGTGTCATCCCGGTTCCAATAACTGCTACTTCTCTCATTTTAATTCCCTCGTTATTCGTTCAGAATTATTTTTTCACGGAATTTAGCATATTCTCCGTAGTCCAGGTAGATTTTATTATTATCAAGCATATCTCTCAGCTTAACCCCTTTATTCTGTACATCTTTTATTTTATCTGTGACCTTAAATATAAATCCATCACTACCTGCACCGGAGCCAAATGAAACCATAAATATTTTATCACCTGGTTTTGCAACGTCTAAAACTGCAGCTAGCGCAGTTGGAGAAGAACCGGAATAAGTGTTACCCATCCACGGAACTATCCAACCGGTTTCTAATTGCTTTTTGGTAAATCCTAATTGCTTACCAGCCATTTGAGGAAACTTGCCGTTAGGCATATGAAAAACTGCATATTTAAAATCTTCCGGTTTCATTTCAGATTTTTTTAGAAGAATCTTACCTGCAGTTACCAGATGTTTAAAGTACGCAGGTTCACCAGTAAATCTTCCTGCGTGACGTGGGTAAAATTGATGTTCACGCCTCCAGAAATCAGGAGTATCGGAAGTATAAGAAGTTGTAAATAGAATTTCTGCAACAACATTCTTTTTACCCATTATAAATGCTGCTCCTCCTGCTG
>CBEPPX010000121.1:0-6066 GCA_965511205.1 uncultured Ignavibacteriales bacterium
AACAAAAAAGGTAGAGAGTAAACGCAATCGATCCTACACGCTCCACCAGATTTATCAGCCTTTGGCTTGTATAGATAATTACATTACCGTTATATTTATTAACAAAGCAATTTACTACAATAATAAAATAAGGAGAAAGAAATGCCTCAATACGTTATTACTTATTTAGGGGGTAATCAGCCATCCGGCCCGGAGGAAGGCAAACAGCATATGGCTAAATATATGGAATGGATATCTTCATTAGGCGAGAATGCTGTTAGTCCTATGAATCCTTTTAAAGGTACACACACAGTAAACCCTGATGGAACTGCTGCTGCCGGAAGTACAACAAAAATGTCCGGCTTCACTATAATTAAAGCTGATACTATTGATGCGGCTCTTTCAATTGCAAAAAGCTGTCCTTTCCTTGATATAGGCGGATCACTTGAAGTCTCTGAGTTAATGCAGGTGCCGGGTAAAAAATAAGTGAGTAGAAATTAGAAAAAGATAATAGTGAAACTACTTCCAGCACATAAAAGTATAGAACCATTTGTAAAGGATATTTTTCTTCTGGAAAGTGATGAAAAAAACTCGGAAAAGAAATTTCCTTTTTATGCTGATGGTTTTCCGGGAATCATTTATTCAAAATCAACCAATCCATTTTACCTACAGCCGAGAAATAAAAAACTGTCTGATTTTTATTTATACGGGCAAACACTAGAACCTATTTCGCTGGATATAAAAGGAGCGTTTCAGTTAGTTTGTATGCGAATGTTTCCGTTTGCTGTTAGAATTTTACTTGGGGTAGATGCAAAAGTATTAAATGATGATTGTTATGATCTTAAGCTTGTTGAAAATGTAGATACTCAACGTACTTTAATAAAGTTACGGGAAACAGAAGAGGAAAGTGAGCTTGTAGAAATCCTGGCTGATTATTTTAATGAATTACTTCAAAATGCATCGCTTAATCCTGATTACAGAATTAAGCTGGCAATCAATCTTATTCTAAAAACAAACGGAGTAATTAGTATTAAAGAAATTAGAAACAGACTATCTGTTAATGAAAGAACACTGGAAAGACATTTTCTAAAAGAAATAGGAGTAACGCCCAAGCAATTTGCAAAAATCATTCAGTTTAGTTCTTCTATGAAACAAATGACTGAAGCAGATTATGTTAATCTAACAGATATAAGTTATGACAGCGGTTTTGCTGATCAATCACACTTCATAAGGTCCTTTAAAAGGTACACCGGAAAAACACCGAGAGAATTTCAAAAACAACTTTCTGCGTAAGCATCCCCAATTTCATTTTGACGGTTTTGTTCAATTTTAACACCTGAAAACATCTTAGTTTTGCTCCTAAAGAAAGGTAAAATTCAAATGAACACAATCATCCTAATACTAACAACATTGTCTTCAGGTCTAATCGCCGGACTCTTTTACTCATGGTCTATTTCTGTTACTCCCGGATTGGCAAAAGTAGGTGATGAAAATTATCTAAAAGCTTTTCAGTCAATGAACAGGGCAATATTAAATCCGGCATTCTTAATCATTTTTATGGGCCTGGTAATTCTGCTGATTTTGCTTTCCTACTTGTACTACAATTCAACAGAGCCAGCACAATTCTGGTACATAATATCAGCCTCCATTCTTTATATAGCAGGGGTCATGGCTGTTACCATTTTCGGCAATGTTCCTATGAATAATAAGCTGGAGGTTCTGCAGATTGAATCTATGAATCCTGAACAAATGGCATCTTTTCGGCTTGGATTTGAAAGCAAATGGAACAAACTCAATATGATCAGAACAATATGTTCCTCGCTCTCTTTTGTGTTGTTGATTCTGGCAAGCTTAAAAAATACAGTTAAGTAATTGTATAATTATTAATAAATATATTAAGGAGTATTAATCATGGAAGAAAGAAAAATTTTAGTAACCGGTGGAAAAGGGAAAACAGGTCGTAAAGTAGCAGAAAGATTAATCAAACTTGGCAAAACTATCCGCATTGGTTCAAGAAGTGAAAAACCATCATTTGATTGGGAAAACCCTGAAACCTGGGCAGGCGCCGTAGATGGGATGGATACGGTTTACATCACATTTCAACCCGATCTGGCAGTTCCTGGCGCACTGAAAACCATTGAGGAATTTACATCACAAGCTGTTAAAAGCGGTATACAAAAAATGGTCTTACTATCAGGGAGGGGTGAAAAAGAAGCAGAGCTTTGTGAGCAAGCAGTAATGAATTCAGGAGCAGACTGGACAATTGTTCGGGCTAGCTGGTTCAATCAGAATTTCAGTGAGAGCTTCTTCCTGGATCCAATCTTAGCTGGTTATGTTGCTCTACCAAAAGCTGATGCTCTTGTACCATATGTAGATACAGATGACATCGCCGATGTTGTTGTAGAAACACTGCTGGATGAAAAGCACAACAGCCAGATTTACGAATTAACAGGTCCTCGCCAATTAACATTCAAACAAGTCACTGAAGAAATTTCAAAGGTTACAGGCAGGGATATAAAGTTTGATTCAATTACGATGGATGAGTACACAAAAATGCTTAAAGAATATAAAGTACCGGAAGATTACATATGGTTAATCAATTATCTTTTTACAGAAGTTTTAGTTGAAAAGAATTCCGTAGTCACTTTTGATATAGAAAATGTATTAGGAAGGAAATCAAAAAATTTTGCTGAATATGCCAGAGAGACGGCAGCAACCGGAATATGGAATCCCGCTTAATAATCCTGGAATAAATTACAAGAACTTAATATTCATGCAGCGGCTTAAAGGTAAAAGACTTTCAAGCCGCTTCTACTTTAATACAGAAATGTTATCCCGCTTCTTTACCAGTCTTCCTGCTAAATATTTCAAACCAGTTTATTTTTCTTGTAAAGAACATTATTGCTGCAAGTATAATAAAGAGCGCAATGGTACCAAGCAGTAAAGAATAATCCTGCAATTGAAGAATGACATACATAAAACCGTAAAACATAAATAGCATTCCTGTAATTATTGTTGCAATCTGTTTGCTTTTGTAAATGCTTTTAACATAAAAACCTATGAGGGCAATTATCAACAAGCTAGAAATTAAATAAGAATATTGAAACAAAATGTATTCGGAAATTGCCAGAAGAATTGAATAAAAAATCAACAACGATAAACCAACCAACAAATATTGTATGGGATGAATAACTTTTTTGCTGAAAAGTTCTATCATAAAAAAGCTTAAGAATGTTAGCACAATTATCATCAAGCCATATTTAGATGTGCGCATTGTTTTCTGGTATTCATCAACAGGAACTAAAAGCTTAACTCCAAATGCGCTTGCAAAAGTTTCGTAAGTTTTGCCTTCCCACTCCTGCGGATAAGATCTGTTAAAGTGATTAACCTTCCATTGAGCTGCAAAACCATCTTCTGTAATTTCGCGAGTTGTTGGAAGAAAAGCACCGGCAAAACTGGGATTGTTCCACGGCGAGCTTACGTTAACTTCAGTAAATTTTCCTAAAGGAATAAAATCAAGGTTTTCCATTCCGTTTAGTTCCAACTCGATATCAAAATTTTGTAAGACATCTTCCGTGTTCAATTTAAAATCAGAATAAAATCCATTTTTAAATATTTTGTTTTTTAATCCTGAAATTAGATTATAACTTTTACCGTTTAATTTTAACAGCGCATCTTTTTGTATTCCTCTTAAATCGCTTATGTTAAATGAAATGTAACTTTGCTCAATTTTCTTCTCTGCAAACTTTTCAAATAATTTTGCATGATTAAAATTGCCGCTAATTTTTATTTTAGATTTATAGAGCATCACTTCGTAAATGCCTTTGTATCTTTTTTCGGGCGTAATTTCCACATCTATTTTTAAGTTTTCCGGGAGATAATGATCGCTTTTTGTTACAAAATACTTTTTCCCTTCTTTATCTTCTTTCTCTTGTTCAGTAGTAACTGTAATCATTGGACCTGCAACGGTTTGCGCTCCAGCCCATCCTTTGCTTATTTCTTGAATAGCTATAAACCTGTATTGCTGCCTGTCAGTAATTAGCGATTGTATCATTAAAAGAGGAATTAAAAGCATAATTATTATGCCTGCAATAAATATTATACGAAGTGCGACTGAATCTTTCTTCATTTTTGCCCTAACATGGTTTTTTGTGATGTTAACAGTTTAGAACGATGCGGTTGGCTAATTGTTCAATAATTAGAAGGGCAATTAATTTTAAACCCCTTATAAAATGACCTGAAATATAAAAGCAGCCAGATACTGAATTCCTCCCACTAAATTCTAAGTCTTGAATTATTCTATTGAATTTACAAAGTTTAATCAGCAGGTAATTTGGAATATTGAAAATGATAACGATAGTAGATTACGGTAATCCGAACACTGATGAAGTTGCGGAATTCCTTAGACAATTAACATTCGATTTTAACATATCAAACAGCGAAGTTGATATTTGCCTGGCAGACAAAATCATCTTTCCCGGAACAGGTAATGCAAAGACTGCAATACGGCAACTCCATTTGCTCAATCTTTTTACAGTGTTGAGGATAGTTGATAAACCAATGCTTGGTATTGGTTTGGGCATGCAATTAATGGCAGATTATTCTATAGACGGGAACTTATCCTGCCTTGGCATTTTTCCCGGATCAACTATTAAATTTGGGAAGAATGGCGCGGAACCGGTAAATGAAGGAATGCAGCCAGTGCATTTAAAAACGGATAGTGTGTTATTTAAAGAAATTAATAACGGCGAGAATTTTTATTTTAAACACTCTTATTACATTCCACCAAACGAGCTGACCACATCAACTTCAATGCACGAGGCAAATTTTACATCCTCAATGGAAGATAAAAACCATTACGGTGTTCAGTTTCATCCAGAAAAATCTGGTGAGGCAGGATTAATATTGTTGAAAAATTTTATAAACTTATCTTAGATAAATTTGCTGATACTCTTCTCTTAATTCCTCCAATATCTTTAAGTGCTTCGCTTCTTCTCCTTTCAGTTTCGGTGTTCCTTTAAGTGCAAGCTCTCTAAGCTTTCTTCTATCTGTTTTACCGGTATCCAGCTTTGGCATATCATCAATAAACTCTAACTGATCCGGTTTTGCAATTGAACCGATATTATCCACAACATAGTTGCGCAGCTCTTCTCTTAATAGCGGGGTAGGTTCAACATCTTCATTCAAAGAAACGAAAGCAATTATAGCATTCCCGATTATTTCATCAGGTCTTTTAACAACTGCTGCTTCATTTACATTTCCGTTAGATAGCAAAATCTTTTCTATTTCTGATCCGCCCACCCTGTTGCCGGCTGCTTTAATTACATCATCAACTCTTCCTAAAATTCTTATAAATCCGTTCTTTTCTTTTATCGCCGCATCGCCTGTAAAATAGTTTCCTTTAAATTGTTCCCAGCAGTTTAGTTTCGCTTCCTGTTTTTCTTCCTTTTCAGTTGTAAACATAGATGGCCAGCTATCTTTAATTATAAGATATCCTCCTTTATTTACAGCAACAGCATTTCCTTTTATATCAACCACTTCTACTTCAACACCCGGAAACGGAATACCTGTAACTCCCGGTCTCATTTCCGATGCTCCTGGAAGGCGGGAAATTATTATAGAACCGGTTTCAGTTTGAAGCCATCCGTTTACAATAGGTGAAATTTTCTTTCCCACTGTTTCATAATACCAGAGCCAGGTTTCCGGTTTAATCGGTTCCCCCATTGTGCCAAGCAATCTTAAACTTGTTAAATCATGTTTGTTAACCCAGTCATCACCTAATTTAAGAAATGCTCTTAAAGTTGTTGGTGTTGTAAAGAAAATGTTTATCCTGAATTTAGATATCAACTGCCAGTAACGATCCGGCTCAGGGTAAATTGGAACTCCTTCATATAAAAAAGTAGTTGCGCCATTAAGCAACGGACCGTAAATCCCGTATGAATGACACGATATCCAGGCAATGTCTGAAGTTGTCCATACAATATCTTCATCCTTTAAATCGAATAACCACTTGGCTGAAAGATAAACCTGCACCATATAACCACCTGTGGTGTGTAAAGTTTTAACCAGCTGACCACGTGGACCATT